>JAJZEJ010000196.1 GCA_021828635.1 Chloroflexota bacterium | reverse complement strand
GTGGTGGGGCCAGGCGCAGGAAGAGCCAGTAGCCCAGGTAGAACATCGCCAGCCACAACACGGCATCGATTGGCCCTGCGAGCCAGCCAGCAGCTACGGTATAGGATGAATTGGTTATCCAACCTAATAGGTCGCGCCCGACGCCGAAGATGGGAATGCCGATCAAGAAGAGTAGCGCCAACCAATGTTTCTGACTATGCCAGAAATGCCAGATCAGTAGATAGCCCAGGCTCCCGTAAATCAGGAAGGGTGTAATGTAAAATGGTATGGGCAGGTGCAAGATCAACCCATTCAGGTTATAATGCCACCAATGCAAGTAATATGCGGCAAGGTCGCCCAACATATTGAGCAACGCCATCACAAAGCCACCCAGGAGCGAGGCTTGTAGCACCTGGCGCGGGGGGTGTAAGAATAAAAGAACGGCAAGGTAAAAAATGACGATAAACGGCACTACCAGTGTCAAAAAACCCGTTATCTCCATGTTGTTTCAATCTCTCGTTTCAAGCTCTGTTTCATTTCAATATCTCAACAGACAGGATAGGAAGGATAGCTTCTATGAATATCATACCGCTTCGTGTCGCCCTGGCACAAATTAATGTGACCGTCGGCGACCTGGAAGGCAACACGCGCAAGATACTCGCGTCCATGCGTCAAGCCCATGAAGCAGGCGCACACCTCGTCTGTTTTCCCGAACTGGCGCTGACCGGCTATCCGCCCGAAGACCTGTTGCTCAAGCCAGGCTTCATCGCCGCCAATCTGCGCAAACTCGATGCATTGCTGCTTGCCAGCCGCGATCTGCCAGGACTGATGAGTATTGTCGGCTTCGTGGACCGCGATCATGATATTTTCAACGCTGCCGCCGTTCTCTATGAAGGGCGTCTCGCGGGAGTATACCATAAACACTACTTACCTAACTATGGGGTCTTTGACGAGAAACGCTATTTTCAGGCTGGGCAGAAAGCGCCGGTGTTTCAGTTGCACGATGTGCATATCGGCATCAATATCTGTGAAGACATCTGGTACCCGACCGGTCCTATGACACAGCAGGCACACGCAGGCGCTGAGATCATCATTAACATCAATGGCTCACCCTATCATGCAGGCAAAGGTCAAGCCCGCGAAGAGATGATCGCCACACGCGCCGCCGATAATGCCGTCATCGTCGTCTATCTCAACATGGTTGGTGGACAGGACGAACTGGTTTTCGATGGTGGTAGCATGGTCTGCGACGAGCAAGGCACGCTGATCGCACGCGGCAAACAATTTGTGGAAGATTTGGTAATTGTAGACCTGGATACGGCCTCGGTCTTCCGCTCGCGCCTGCATGACCCACGCCGTCGCCAGGAACGCTGGCAGGTACGCGACGAAGATGTGCCGGTCATCAGCGTTGATACGCGCCCACTGACGCCGCCGCGTGCCAATAATCACGTGCTACTCGGCGCTCCACAGCGTATCGAAGACAAGATGGAGAGCTTGCAAGAAATCTACTCCGCGCTTGTGCTGGGGACACGCGATTATGTGCGTAAATGCGGTTTCAAAAAGGTCATTGTTGGTCTCTCTGGTGGCATCGATTCCTCGCTCGTCGCCGCCATTGCCGTTGACGCGCTGGGTGGCGAGAATGTTCTGGGCGTCTCAATGCCCTCTGGCTATTCATCCGCAGGTAGCAAAACTGACGCGCAGAAGCTAGCCGAGAACCTGGGCATTGAGTACCAAACCATTCCTGTCGAGGATATCTTCCGTCTCTCGCTTAAAACCATGCGTCCCGCGCTCGGCGACGAATATCCTGGGTTGGCAGCTGAGAACCTGCAAGCGCGTATTCGTGGCAATATTCTGATGACCATCTCCAACTGGTCTGGGGCGCTGGTTCTTACGACGGGCAATAAATCTGAGACGGCGATGGGCTACAGCACGCTCTACGGTGATATGGCCGGTGGCTTTGCCGTCCTCAAAGATGTGCTGAAAACGCTGGTCTACGCTCTATGTCGGTATCGCAACCGCGTTGGCCCTGTGCCGGTTATTCCACAAGAGGTGATCGATAAGCCGCCTTCCGCTGAGCTGCGTCCCGACCAGAAAGACACTGATAGTTTGCCGCCCTACGAGATACTTGATCCCATTCTGGAAGCCTACGTCGAGGATGACCGTAGCTTCGAGGAGTTGCTGGCAATGGGTTTTGAACGTGCTATCGTTGAGCGCGTTATGCGCCTGGTGGATATCAATGAGTATAAGCGACGGCAAGCCGCGCCAGGTGTCAAGATTACGCCACGAGCCTTTGGGCGTGATCGCCGCTTGCCTATCGTTAATCGTTATCGGGATATGTAAGGAGAACATGTATGGCAGAGAAGAAACGCAAAATACGGGTTGGACTTATTTTTGGCGGGCGGTCGGGCGAACACGATGTTTCGCTAGCCTCCGCGCAATCGGTGATGGCGAACCTGGATAACGAGAAATACGAGGTGGTGCCGATTGGCATCACGCAGCAGGGAACGTGGCTACTTGGTACCGAGCCAGCAAAGTTGATCGAAGCTCGCCAACAGGTGCAGTATGATATGGAAGATCATGTTACAGAGAAGCAGGGCGATAGTGTTGAAGGGCAGGGCGACCGCGAGGGATCGCCCCTACTATATACGGGTATGGTAGGAGCGGTCCCTCGCGGTCGCCTTGCTCCTGTTGTTCCCGTGACGCTGACCGGCGACCCCAATCTGCGCCGCCTTATGCCGTTGCATGGTGGCGAGCAACTGGGCGAGAATGCCGCGCTGGATGTCATTTTCCCGGTACTGCACGGCACCTATGGCGAGGATGGCACCTTGCAGGGTCTGCTAGAGATGGCGAATGTGGCCTATGTCGGCTGTGGCGTGCTAGGTGCGTCACTTGGCATGGATAAAGAGAAGATGAAAATGGTCTTTCAGTCCGCCGGTCTGCCCATCTGTGAGTATGTCGTTTATCGACGCAACGAGTGGGAACGCTCACCGGAAGCTATTTTGGATGCCCTTGAACAGCGTATAAGCTATCCCAACTTCGTCAAGCCCGCCAATCTCGGCTCCAGCGTCGGTATCAACAAAGCGCACAACCGCATCGAACTGACACATGCCATCAATGTCGCCGCCGAGTATGACCGCAAGATTGTGATTGAAAAGGGTCTCAATTGCCGCGAACTGGAATGCGCTGTGCTAGGCAATGATGAACCTCTCGCCTCGATTGTCGGCGAGGTCATCGCCAGCAACGAGTTCTACGACTATGATGCCAAATATATCGACAACAAGTCGCAGACCGTCATCCCTGCCGACTTGCCGCAGGCGACCGCCGAAGAGGTGCGTCGTCAGGCCGTCAAAGCCTTTCTGGCCCTCGACCTCAGTGGTCTGGCGCGGGTCGATTTCTTCTTAGAACGCGAGACCGGTCAGGTTTATATCAACGAGGTCAACACCATGCCCGGCTTCACGCAGATCAGCATGTATCCCAAGCTCTGGGAAGCCAGTGGTCTCTCCTATCAAGAGCTACTGGATCGCTTGATTGAGCTTGGCATTGAACGCTACGATGACAAGCAACGCAACCGTACCAGCCGTTAGTAGGGGCATGATTTATCACGCCCGCGAACTCCATCCAGTGGCGACCAGGGGGCGTGATAAATCATGCCCCTACTAGAACATCTGTCTTGTGTTATAGTTGACAAACAGTACCCTCTTTGTTATACTTGAGCTACAAAAGAATAATGTAGAGAGGGGACTACAATGGCTGGTTGGCGTCGATGGTGATTGAAGATCAGGATGATTTACGTTGGGTCAAGGAGATTTACAAGATGCACAACGAGATATCCTGGGCCTTTAAGGAAATCTTCCACGAAGGCGAAACTATTGGTGAACAACGTGGCATCCTGCTAGGGAAACAGGAAGGCGAGATACAGACATGGCAGCAAGCTGTGTTAGACATGGTTCGTCTCCGCTTTCCTGAGCTTGTACCAGTAGCAGAAGCGATGATGGCAAACTGCACCGATACCGAGAAACTACGCAACGCCATGCTCAAGGTGAGTAGTGTGTCTACAGCACATGAGGCTACCGATGTACTCGTTTCGTTGCTGAAAAAGACTAAATAAGCACTTTGTTTCCATATAAAAGAGGCGTTTTTATGTCGCATACAACGATACAATCGGTTCAGGTTGAGCCGCTCACACTGCCGCTTTTGGAGCCGTTTACGATTGCCACGGGTAGTGTGAGCGAGGCACGTAATGTATTGATTACGCTGACACTCAGCGACGGGAGCGTGGGCTATGGCGAGTGTGCGCCATTTCCGCCCAGCACGGGCGAATCGCAGGAGACGGCGCTGACGGCAGCTCAGGCGTGCGCGGAACTGTTGCATGGGCGCGATGCCGCCCATTGGCGTGCGCTCTCCAAACTGGTGAAGAGCCTCTTTTATGCTCAGGCCACTGTTTGCGCGGGCATGGAAATGGCACTGTTAGATGCCCTGACGCGCTCCTATGGTATGCCACTTTATGTCTTCTTTGGTGGTGCCTCAACCTCAATTGAGACCGACATGAGCATTCCGCTCGTCGCGCCCGAACATGCCTATCAACTGGCCGAAGACATCTTGCTCAAAGGTATCGGTAGTATCAAAGTCAAGGTTGGCAGTGATCTGTACGAGGATGTCGAGCGCGTCGAGGCCATCCGCGAGGCCGCCCCTGGTCTGCCTATCACGCTTGATGCTAATCAAGGCTACACACCGGATGAGGCATTGCTTTGTCTGGAAGCCCTGGATGACCGCGATATTCGTCCACTGATGATCGAGCAGCCCGTCCACAAGGATGATTTTGAGGGTTTGCGCTACATCACGCAGCATAGCAGCGTTCCCGTCTTCGCTGACGAGAGTGCGTCCAGCGCCGCCGCCGTAGCACGCCTGATTACAATGGGTGCTGTGCGCGGTGTCAATATCAAGCTCATGAAAACAGGTATAATGGAATCGCTGGATATTGCCGCCCTTTGCCGTGCATCACATATGCAATTGATGATCGGAGCAATGATTGAGTCGCGCTTAGCGATCAGCTTTGCCGCGCACTTCGTAGCCGGTCTAGGTGGCTTTCGCTATATTGATCTGGATACGCCCATGCTGCTAGCCGCGGACCCTTTCACGGGTGGCTATGAGCAAAAAGGCGGCCTCTATGATCTCTCCAGCGTCAAAAAAGGGTCCGGTATCACGAAAAGCTAAAAATAATAGATACTTACTGTTACAGCATTATAGTAGCATCCTATCAGGCAATCATAAAGAGAGTTACGTATTTATGTGATTCTCTTTATTTTTTGGAATGCAGAGAATTTGGTATGATTGTGACAAACTCTACCATTGTGCGTTTTATATAATGAATAAAGCAAGAGGGCGCTTTGTGAGAGTGCGAAATAAAGGTGGCGAGAAGGGTGCTACCAAATTGCCTCATAATGTTGTGTTAGAGCGTCCAGTGAGTAGTATGGTTTATGTTTTAAGTATATCGATCTTCATTGTTCGATTAGTTGCGCGTTTAAGGTAATGTCACAATGTTTCAGCCGAATACAGATATATCTAAACAGGCATTAGCGCAAAATGATGTAGAACAAACATATTTGTTTCCTTTTTTGCGGCACTGGTATCACTTTACTGGTCCAGCCGATGTTGCGGCAAATGCTAATTTTATCGTGCGGGAACAGACTCGTAAGGCACGCATCGCTAGCCTGCTCATTTTAGGTGTGCTGGGTATCGTTTTTCCGTTGGTCGTGCTGATCTTGCTTGTTGCTCCACAAACATTTAATTTTACCTGGATCGCTTTGGGCATCATCATTAGTATACCTTGCTGTCTCCTGGCTATTTTCTTCAATCGTCAGCGCCAGGTAAGTCTGGTTGGTGTTTTGCTCATCGTCGCGGTCGATAGCATCATTACCAGCTTGATTTTGGGTGAGCGTAGCGGTCTCGATCCTCTGTTTCTTTCGACATTCGACATCCTGGCTGTCTCTGAACTCATTGCGGCCTCAGTAATGACACCATCCAGCGTCTTCTGGATTGCCGGGTTGAACGCGCTCCTTGTGCTACTCGATATAAATCTGCAACCGCACTCAATGATGTGGATGCAAATGATCCAATCACCGCAGTTAATCTATTCGTTGCTGGCACGTTCTATCGTATTATACTTTGTTGTTGCGGTTGTTGCTTACCTGTGGGTAAGAAGTGAGTCTGATGCTTTGAAACGTGCGGATCGTGCTGAACTGATTGCCGAGCTAGAGCGGCGCGATGCCGAGCAGAAGAAGCAATTAGAACAGGCGGTTGAGGATATGCTGGCAATTCATATTCGTGTTGCTAACGGAGACCTGGAGGCACGCGCCCCCACTTACCAGAGTAATCAGCTCTGGCGTGTCGGTATTGCCTTGAATAACCTGCTGGTGCGTTTCAAGATGGCATTGCAGGCAGAACGCTATTTACAGCGCATCAATTGGGAATTGTTACAACTGCACACGGTATTGGAACAATGGCGACCAGGCCAGCCACTACGCTGGTATCCCGATGGACAGACGATGATTGCGCCTCTTGTACGCGATCTCAGGCGTGTCTTAAACGCGGATGGTACAAAAAATCCACTTTCTCTCTCCGGCATACCCTTCACGCCTGGCCCTGATGTGGGCATGGGCAACAACATATCTATGCCACCGACACCACCATCGAGGAAGCCAAACACACCCAGGCCAGGAAGTGTCGCGCCTGATGATACGCCACAACTTGATTGGCCGTCAAGCGGGTCAGGTGGCAACAATAATCACACCATGCCTCCAAAGCGCAACACTTCCTGGCCGGGTATATAGTGCATGGCATCCACGGGAGATGCCATGCTGTGGATGCCATGTCAGGTATCTAATGCTTCGTCGATAGTTAATAGAGGGTATTAAGGGTGTTAGAACCATCATCGACAAAGTAAACAGCATCTCGATCAGCATCCACTGCTAAGCCAAAGAGATCGCCTGCTACTAAGGGTGCATTATTCATGCTGGCAAGTTCAAGCTGTTTTGTGAAGACTTGCATGCCCTTTGGCGTTGTTTCTACTATGTTTCCATCGCCGCTATTGACGGTCAGAATATCGCCGTCAGGTGCAATCGTCAGACCTAGTGGGCCGTTGAGAGAACCATTGGCCGTCACATCTTTGCCGGTCAGGGCCGAGTTTTGACGATTCAGAGCATTGGGAATGGCGGCAATGCGGTTATTCAGCGTATCTGCCACATAGAGGGTACCGTTATGGTCCAGTCCGACGCCTGTTGGACCAATGACTAGCGCGTTGGGGTCTGTTTTCTCTGAGAAGCCACTACCGATAATGCTGGTGGAGTCAATGTGAGGAATGCCCCAACCTTGCTGCGGTACATCCAGCATGATGCGCAAGACGGTTCCTTTATTGACAACATTCCCACTACCAGCGACCGTGCCATTGAGAACATTAGTTACAAAGAGTGCCGCATGGTTGGCATAGTCGGCTACGGTCATATCCCAGGGACCGTTAATTGGTCCACCGGAGAAGGTTTCAACCGCTTGTCCTTCACTATTAAGAACGATCAAGCAGCCCGCTTTGGCTGTTGTTGCGGTACCATCTTTGGTAGGCAGGCTACCGACAATAACCCACCCACGTTTCAAAACCACTAATGCGGTGGTCAGGCCCACGCCACCGGGGCAACTCCCATGTAGTTGATTGGCCGAGAGTTGGGCAAAGAGCAAGACAGTACCACCAGGGGTAATCTGGACAATCGTGGTACCGGTCCCTTGCAGATTGCCACTATTGTTGAAATTACTGACCAGGACATTGCCACGTACCAGATTGCCATGATTTTTGGGAACCACGAAGGTGCCATAGGGATTGACATCTCCATTTGTTGGCACTGTGGAAGCGATAGTTCTGAACGTATGAAGGTTTGCCAGGAAAGGGCTATTTGATGCCTGTACTAATGTTGGCATCACGACGAAAAGAGCAATGCTACACACAGCAATGCCAGATAACAGAAAAACGAATGGTCGAGAGAGATGATAACCCCAAAATTTCATCATATGGGTTCTCCTCATTTTCTAGATGTGTCACAGCACATCACATATATTTAGTAGAGGATACATTTTTTTATCATGATGAATGGTAAATGTTTTCCTCTAAAGCAGAATACGGAGTTGGTTACGCATATTCACGTCATCAATACTAAAGTAAGCAGCGTACTCGCCTTCGATTCAGAAACCTGACATCCACCAACCAGAGTGAGCATTGCCACGTAAGATGTGATATACTTTAGCGGCGGTACGCACGCATAACGGAAAGCGTGTATACTATTGGTAGTGTAGGAAGTGTTTCGACTCTCTGACAGCGAAGCAGAAGATGGGCCTGGAGACCAGCAACACAGAGCGCCACCCATGAGCCTTGTAGTTTTTGCACAGATGTAGCCCTTCACATAGCCGTGGAGCCGGTGCAAAAGGGTAGCCTGTTGCCAGATGACCAGCTCGCAATGTCACATTGATGTTTACCTCTTCCCATTCATATAAGAAAAAGCAGCAAAGGATTTGTGAGTATGATGCAACTAGATGGAGCCATATCGCCGGAAAATACGCTATTTGTCCTGCTATGCTTCGAGGGGCCTGATGTGTACTCTACAGCGGGTGGCCTGGGAACACGGGTAACAGAGCTAAGTGAGGCTCTGGCGGTACAAGGATACACGACTCATCTCATCTTTATTGGAAACCCCGATAAACCTTCTATCGAACGGCGCGTTGATGGACGCCTGATTCTCAAACGTTGGTCACAGTGGGTTAGCAAATATTATCCCAACGGCGTCTATGATGGCGAGGAAGCCAAGCTCTACGACTTCAACGAGAGCGTCCCCTATCACATCTATAATGAAATTGTGCGCCCGGCGCTGGCCGAGAACAAAACCGTTGTTATTATGGGCGAAGACTGGCATACTGCCGAGGCCATTATCCGC
>JAJZEJ010000048.1 GCA_021828635.1 Chloroflexota bacterium | reverse complement strand
TTATCCCGGCGACCCGCAACCAACCAATGCGCAAATGCTGATTACGTTCAGTGTGCAAGACTCCAGCACCATCCAGGTCAGTGCGCAACCAGTGAGCGGTAGCCCCACACTCGTGAGCGGCCCCATTATGACTTTCCAAATGCCGATAGGGCAATTGAGCAGCATCGCCACCACGCCCTCTTGTGGCAATGCCGCGCTGGCTGTGAAACTGCAATTCCCAATCTCGTTAGGGGTCACTGGCACGTCTACGCCATCGGGCCAGGTAGCGCGGAGCAATAGCAACGTGCAAGCGCGACAAAACAACATAGCGAATACTGCCACGAATAATAATCCCGCTTCATATATCGAGATACCGGCCTCGTCGCTAGCGGCATTGGGCAATAGCATCGGTAGTTTACCGATTAGCAGCAACATGACGGCACAGAATATCCAGATTGCGGTACAGGGTAGCAATCTAATCATCACGTCAAACATCATGCTTGGCTCGTTCGAGCTTGGCACAGCCACAACCACCGTTACACCCACAGCAACGAATGGTAGTCTGGCGGTCAATGTTCTTAACACCACCCTGACCGTCTTCCAAATTTTCACCTTTCCCGACAACACGTATAACCAACAGATCGAGCAAACGCTTAATAGCGATCTGAATGGAGCGTTAAGCGGGAAGTTCAACGTGACGAATGTGAGCATTGGCGGCGGCAGTGCGCTCCCTTGCGCCGCCAACGATAGTCTGGTACTGACCGGCACAACCGGTTTGATAGCATAGTTTCTCTTGATCAACAAACACATGGTCACAAAACCGGTTCGGTTTTGTGACCATGTGTTTGTTGATCACCAATTTACCACTGTGAACGTGTGATCTCGGCCTGCTCACGTGGCGTGACAGGAGCGGCAGGGGCAGGGACGGGAGCTTTTGTGCCAGTAGCACGGGTGCGCAAGCGTCCGGCCAGGACGATGCCCGGCTTTTCGATGAACTTGTACATCCCATACGAGAAAGGAATGATGACAAACAGAGCGCCTAGCCACAAGGCGCTATACAACAGGAGCGGCGGCCAACCCTGTGCATGGCGTAGCAGTACTGTCTTGACATCCTCTAGAATATATAGATGCCACATGTAAAGACTATAGGAAATCATACCCAGCCAGCGCAGAGGTTGCCACTCGAAAATGGTTCTGAGCAACTGTGGCCCAAAGAGAATTGCCAAGATGCACAAGCCATAGCCTAGCGCCAGATTCAGCTCACCCCACTGCGCGAAGGCATTCGAGATGGGATTGAGGATACGCGGTCCCTGATGAAACCAGTCGCTGAAATGCCACAAGAAAGCAAAGAGTAGCGTTACCAGACCCAATCCTAGCAAACCCCAGCTTACACGATGAATACTCTTTGTCAGCCTATGATCTGGCGCGGCCTGACGTGCATAGATATATAGCGTGCAAAGCAGCATACCAACAGCGAAATCTTCTAAAAACTTGCCATCAATACCATAGATGAAGAAGAGTATGTCGTTCAAAATCGGGCGCGGCACTAGAAAGGTCTGCGTCGGATGCGCGGTATAATAGGTACCGATATAGCGCGTGCCGACACCCCAGGCCATCATAGCAACCAGGAAAGCGATAATAACCCAGATGCGACGACGAAGAGCCACACGCTTCGCCAGCCAGAGCAGCAGCAACGTCAGGAGTGGCAAGATCATATAAAATTGCCATTCGATAGCCAGTGTCCAGAACGGTCCATTCAACTGCTGAAACGTCTTCTGCGAGGAGTCCATGAAGAAGACCAGGAATAGGAATAGTTCGTACCAGTGCGCAGGTTGCAGATACTGCGGCTGAAATAGCAAGATCAGGACGAACAGCGCAATATAGTAGCCCGGCCAGATACGCAGCATTCGACGCAGATAAAACTGGCGTGCCGAAGGCCAATCTTTATTGAAGAGCAGCGACTTAACGTAAGGTATGAAGAGCAGAAAGCCGGATAGCACAAAGAAAAGCGTTACCCCTGCTCCACCAGACAACAGCACCGAGCTAATCAGCGACCCCCAGGAGAAGTTCCAGAGCTTCATATCGGTATAGGCGATCAAATTGAGATGGAAACCCATCACGGAAAGAGCGGCAATTGCACGTATTCCATCCAAAGCCCCAATCGTATTTTTCGATGATTCAGTTTTGAAGAGTGAAAACACTATCCCTTACTCTCATACAAAGACCAGTAATACCACGTCTTGCCCGCTCGACACGGCGTATCCCATTACACGAATGCCTGTGCAACAAGACGTAGGTGTCACGAATGAAGGGGTGAAAGGGATACTCATCTATACTTTTGCCAACACATCTTTCCCTATTTTGCCTATTGTCAATAAGCTCATAAAGGAGTATTATAGTAGTTATTATATTATGTGGTGAGGAGCGTCCATATCATGACTATGACCAATTTCGATGAACTGGATGAACTATCTTTCGTTACACAAACACTGTCTAAAGAACATGCCGAATACCACGCCACCGTCCATGATATGTCACCCGATGACCGACCCCGCGAACGCTTACAGAAATATGGTCCTGAAGCTCTGCCAACTTCCGATCTCCTGGCTATCATCCTACGCTCCGGTACCCAACAGGAAAACGTCATGGAGCTTTCACAGAAGTTGATGCGTAAATATAGCGGGCTGAACGGCCTGACCAGTGCCAATTTTCATGCTTTATGCAATGAGCATGGTGTTGGACCGGCTAAAGCCTGTCAGTTGAAGGCCGCACTGGAGATTGGGCGGCGCTTAATGCTGGAAGACCCGCACAAGAAGTTTCAGGTGCGTTCCGCCGATGATGCCGCCAGCTTATTTCGCATGGAAATGATGCATCTCGACCACGAGGAGATGCATGTCCTCATTCTGGATACCAAGAATCAGGTCATTGAGAAGATCAGAAGCTATAAGGGAACGGTCAATAGTTCCGTGTTGCGCGTAGCCGAGATATTTCGCCCCGCCATCATTCGCAACTGCCCCGGCGTGATTGTCAGCCACAACCATCCTAGCGGCGATCCCACGCCGTCGCCAGAAGACATCGAGGTCACGCACCAGCTCATCAGCGCCGGCAAGCTATTAGATATTGACCTGCTCGATCACATCATTATCGGCAACCCGCGCTATGTGAGCTTGAAAGAGCGGCTCAAGTGGTGACTAATCCGGCAACTCCGGCACCGTCTTGCGATATGGCTCCTTACCGATATATTGACTCCACTCCTCTGGCGTGAGATTGCGCGTCAGGCGTGCTTGGGCCTCGGCGATCAGGTCTTCTGAGCGCCAGAGGCAGAGATAGGCGTTGCCGTCGGCGCTGGCCGTAGCGAGATAGCGCCCATCAGGACTAAATGCGACGCTATTGACGCTACCCGCATGCACAAAACGAGCTAGCTGGCGACCCGCAGGAACTTCCCAGAGATAGGCTGTATTATCCGCGCAAGCCGTCGCCAAGACCTGCCCATTCGGGCTAAAAGCCAGCGCATGTACAGGCTCTTCGTGTGATAAAACGGCCAGCACAGTGTTATCATCAAGGTTCCATAGCTTGACCTGGACCTCATTGATGGTGGCAAAGCAAGAACTATCAGGGCTAAAGCTGGCATTGAGTCCGAGATATTTATCTGTTACGGAGAGGCATTGTTGCCCGGTCTCCATATCCCATATAGCAACATCATAGCTCAGGCCAAAGCTCTGACTTTGATTGAAAACCGCCAACCAATGCCCATTCGGGCTGAACATAGCACCCTCTATCTTCTGTTTCTGCTCATGTGTAGCTAGTAGTTGGCCGGTCTCAACATCCCATAAGTTCATGCCTTCTTCGTGGCCGGTGACGAGTCGCTTGCCATCGGGACTGAACGCCAGCGTTTTTACTACCGTGGTATGTGGCAACACGAAAAGGCACTGCATGTCCTGCATAGACCAGATACTGGCTTCCTGGTACGAGGCGATAGCATAGAGATTGCTATCAAGGCCGAATTGCAGCGCACGAATACCTTTTTTTGGCAAGGTTACAGACTTAAAGTTATCGTGCAGATCGCGTAGTACCACGTCACTATTCCAGGAAATCAGCGGATTACCTGTTGCCATTGCTAGCCAGCGCCCATCGGGACTGAATTGTGCAATTATAGCATTATATGTTTGCGTGAAGGACGCCACGCTACGCCCACTACCGACTTCCCATAGTCCCACAAAACCATTAGCGCCGGTAGTGACGAGCTGAGTACCATCTGGGCTGAATTTTGCTGATTGCACTTCACTGGCATGTCTGAACGGCATGGGAAAACGCGGCGCAGCGGTCTCCCAAAGTTGTACGCCGCCCGTTTTCTCATTGCCGTAACCGCCTGTCACCAGCGTATGCCCGTCAGGATGGAACGCGACCGATTGCACAACGATATGCGGCAGGATAGCCACGCGACGATTCGTATTGACCTCCCATATGGCTGTATTGCCATTGCCGCTACCAGCAGCGAGAAGGTTGGCCCCTGGATGAAACGCCAGCGCCTGCACACGGCGCTGATTATATGCAGTTATAGGGTTGTAGCCTTGCGCATCGGCATACCAGAACCTGATTGTACCTGTATTCAGCTTGTAAGCGGCTGTACAGGCAGTAACCAGCAACATCTTGTTTGGGCTAAAAACCACAGACTCCACACGTCCTTCGTGCGCTGGCAATGAGTATAGCCAGTGCGTATTCTCGGTTTGCCAGACCTGAACCTGTCCTGTTCCTCCAAAAGAGAGGTCGCGCGTGGCACTACCGGTAGCAAATAGGTTTCCGTCAGGATGAAACGCGACTGATGCGACCATGCCCTGGTGTTCTTGTGATGAGACCAGCGTGGCACTATCAGTAGTACTCACATCCCAGAGTTGGGCATAGCCTGCTGTATTCGTGCCACCACTGCCTGTCAGCAGGTAGCGACAATGCGCATCAGGACTAAAAGCCACGGCGTTCACTGCGTATTGGTGCGGTAGCGACAATACAGCTTGCCCAGAAGCGATATCCCAGAGTTGAGCCATGCCTTGCTCGGTTGGCACTGATTGTTGCGGCATATCAGCATTTTGTAATGAATCGGGCGGATACGGTATGTTAAAATGCAGTGCATCACCACTACCGGTAGCGAGCAAACGACCATCGAGACTAAAAACCACAGCGTTCACCTCATACTGGTGAGATAGGCTTAGAAGAAGTTGTCCACTACTGACCTCCCAAACACAAGCTGTCTTGTTTCGACTACCAACAGCAAGCAGACGACCATCAGGGCTATAGGCTATGCTGGTGACATCCGTTAGAGCAAACATGCGCAAACGGCGGCGCAAAAATGCTGTGCCATAGCGCAATAATTCATGCGCCTCAGCCAGAGGATAGCGCCACAGCGATTCGATGGTCAGCAGCACGCTGCGCTCGACGAGATGTGGGTATTGGCTCAGTAATAGTTCGGCCTGAGCTTGCAGGCCACGTGCCAGAGCGATCTGGCGCTGGCGTTCCGCGTCTTCGTACAGCTCTTTCCAGCGTTGCGCGTCCTTGAGGCTGGCTTGTATGAAGTTCTGCTCTTCATCACTGAGGTCTGCCTGACGCTCATTCAACCAATGTTCGGCTGTCACCAACGCCAATCCGCTCAACAGCCCACTGCTATCTTGCTGCTCCATCTCGTCTCTGTTGGCCGCGATCCAATCCTGCATACGCACTTGCAGGCGTTGATGCCAGGTAAGGAAGCCCCGGTCATCATCCAGCCAAAGCTTGAGTTGCGCCCATTCTCGAATTAAAGAATCATGGATCAGTTCAACGCTGTCTTCTTGCGTCTGCTCGTCGCGGCCTGTCACCAGGAGCCGTTGCTGCACAAACAACTGTACCAGTTGCTGCACAGCATTCCGCTCTTGCACATGCCGCACCAGTGTCTCCAGTGAGCGGCGCTGGCGGGCGTCGGGCAACCCCTGCCGCTCGTCGCCCAGGTGGACCAGTGCGGTAAAGATATGACGCGCAAGCTGCAACTGGGTTTCATCAAGCTCGAACAACACGCTATCGGCCCACTGGCCCAGGCTACCAGTGACGCCGCCTAAACTGTTATAGGCCACACTCGTGAGAACGCTCTGTGTGTGACATGTCTCCCATACACGCTTCAAGGTGAACTCCAGCAAAGGCAGCATCGTACTACGGATGCCTCTACCCTGCTCATCAGGGGCGCTACCCTGTAAATTCTGCACTATCATTGTCGTCAGATCAGCACTGACACTCAAACCAACCGCGTGAGCAGGTTTCTGAATGATGTCGATCACATCCTCGTGCGACAAAGACGTGGCAATATTGAGTGTGTTGCTACCTAGCCATTTTGCCAGCACCGTGTAGCGCGTAGCGTAGCTATAGAAATCGACGCGCATCGTCAGGAGAATCGTCACGGGAGCAGGATTGTCCAGCAAGCTACCCAGTTGCTGAATAAAATCCTGACGTAACTCCTCTGGACAACTGACAAAAAGTTCCTCACCTTGATCTATGACCAGCATGAGCCGTTCTTTGTTCTGCTGCTTGAGCCAGTTCCGTATACCAACTTTCAAATCATGTGCCTCATCGACAACGCCTTGCGCTGCTAATACCTTGAAAGGATTATCCCCTGGACGCATTACAACAATGCCCCAGCGGCTACTGCCAGGGAGTGCATCCTGCCTCAATAACGGCAAAAGGCCGGCGCGTACTACCGACGATTTGCCGCTACCGGAGTGTCCTAGCAACGCCAAAAAACGCTTGTTGCCACGTAAATTCTCCAGTATGTCGTCGATGGCCTGCTGACGGCCAAAGAAAAAAGCTGATTGCTCTTCACTAAACGTTTCCAGACCGAGATAGGGACAAACATCGGACACCTTGAGCGCGGGACAGGCAGTGCGTAGCGTTTCGATAGGTGTCAGGAAGGCGACTTCGCCTAATCGACCATATCTATCCGGCTCGGCAATACTCGTCACCATGCCGACCACCAGGGATATGCCATGCTCATATTTGACCACGGCGGGCGCACCACTAAAGCCGGGCGTAATCTCTTTACTGCTCACTTGCAAAACTGGCACAACGCCATCGGTGGTTAAGCCAACAACATTGCCCTTACCCCAAATACCTTGCGAGTGGTCTGGCGGGAAACCAAAAGTCTCGATAGACTGTCCAGCTACATCATGCGAGAAGCCAGCCATCAGAGATCGCACACCCTCTGGCAAGCCACCTTTGACACGCAAAATTGCCACGTCTTCGGCATATGATGGCTTACACCATTCCTGCATCACGTCGGCCTCGCGCTGCTCATCGGTAGCCTGAAAGACCAGCATACACGTTGCTGGCAGTGGAACGCCACGCCTTTGCTCGCCATCATCGCGCACCACATGTGAGCAGGTGGCAATCAAGCCATCCTCGGAGATCACAAAACCGGTACCGGCGATGGCTTGCTTGTAGAGGATACTCACGACACCAGACCGCAAATCAAATTTTGTATCATCGGGCATGGCACACCCACTTTTTACTGGCTGTTGCGTTTCCAGCTAAACGTCACCGTGTAGTTAGCCTCGGCTGTGCCGGTGGCGATCACCAAATTGCCGAATTGGGCTGAGGCTTTGAGCGCAAACGCGACCTCCATGCTCTCCGGCTGATCCAATACCGGCAAGTTGCGTACCGCTTGCAAGAGTGCGTGAACATTTACTCCCACGGCATCCCCAACCGCCTTCTCGAAAATAGTTTCAGCCGTTGTGACGGCCTTCTCGCCAATCGCGCCCAGGCCCGTCGCCTTCACATTGCCTCTAGTAATAACGCCATCATCATCGTCGTGCATCTCGATCAGAACTTTACTGCCATCCTGGCTGGTAAACTGCATATATTGGGCCATGCTGTGCCTCCCTGAAAATAACGTTGACACAAGTTTTGTGAAGACACTATAGCACAACAATACTAGATTTGGTAGGATGGATACCATACAGCTTCTCATCAACATCATTTTGCCGGTATCTTCCTTAGAACACACACCTTTTTGACAATTCTTTACTCATCACATTTTTATCATCTTCCTGCAACTTTTTAGCAGACCTTCCCGTGTAACCAACAGCTATAAAAATGTTTATAGTAAAAATGTATGAATGACATCTGAACAATTACTGTGATGTTGCGATTTTTAGCATATCGCATATCAAGCCATTGTAAAGAATGGCCTTTGAAAGGAAAGACGAATGGTTACAAGTTGGGGTAGTGCCGTCATCACGTCATTCACCAATGCCTTAAACCTTGTCTTCAGTTTCATTCCCAAACTGATCGGCTTCCTGGTTCTTTTATTGGTTGGTTGGCTTGTAGCAACTGCCGTAGCAAAGGTAGTCACATTCCTCCTGCGCAAAGTTGGCTTCGACCGATTAGCGACCCGCATCGGCTTATCGCGCCTGGAGCAGAATATGAATATCAAGCTGGATGCGGCTGGCATCTTGGGAAAAGTCGTCTACTGGTTCGTTTTCCTAATCTTCCTGATTCCCGCATTTGACTCGCTGGGTCTAACCACCATCACGAATATTCTCAACGAGATTATCGCCTATATCCCAAATGTCTTCGTCGCTATTCTGGTACTCTTCCTGGGTACAATTGCGGCAACCGTGGTGGCTGATCTCGTGCGTGGTTTCACAGCCAATACTCACGTGGGCAACCCATCCATCTTCGCGGGCATTGCTCGTTGGTCCATCATTGGCTTCGCGGCGCTGATCGCGTTAGAGCAGTTGCATATCGCACCCGCGCTGATCGATGAACTCTTTGGTGGTATAGTTATCGCCGCTGCTCTCGCTTTTGGTCTATCCTTTGGTCTCGGTGGTCGCGAAACAGCTCAGCGTCTCCTGAGCCGCAGTGAGGTTGCGGTGAATAATGCTGCCGCACAAGCCAGCATGCAACAGAGCATTAATCAGGCACGGGCGGCTCAGATGCAAACGCTGACTCCAAGCGCAACCAACACAACCCCATGGCAATCCAA
>JAJZEJ010000101.1 GCA_021828635.1 Chloroflexota bacterium | reverse complement strand
ACTGGTGAAACTGCACACTATCTGCGCGTGGTGTACGGGAATGCACGCCGTTATCCTGGTCATGTTCCTGATCTCCCTGGTACAATTTTTGAACGCGCCAACCGAAGAAGATGATGCAAGCGAAGATGATTCAACGTCCGTGAGTCCTGCGTCTAAATCCTGAGCAGATTCGATTTATGCTTATAGGCTATAGAACAAAGCCCACAAGGAACAGTTTTGAATGGTTCCTTGTGGGCTTCATCGATTTCTCCCTACACATCGCATCCCTACATCGTGTAGCAGTGATAGCCGAGTTCTATCGATTGGAGCGTGGAATTGGTTCCAGGCGGACCACCGGTATCTTCTCCTGCACAGTGCGCGAGAGTCGATGTACTTGGCGCTCCTTCTCTTGCAGACGCTGCTCATACATCGAGAAGCGATTCTCAAATTCCTGATTCAATTGCACAAATTGCTTTTCAATCAGTTCCTGTGAGTGCAAAGCCATCTCTACCAGTTTGACGACACCGGTAAAGGAGAAGTAGAGAATACAGAAGAATGGTGGCCACCAGATCAGCTCGATAACTACTAGAGCGACGACATGTTGCTGCATCCAGGGTATAGCGCCAAGTGATAGCGTGACGAGAATCTGTCCGGCCAGTGCAATACCCATTGTAATGCCAAAACGCACCAGGCGACGCACACCGATAGCCTGCTGCATCTTCACCAGATCAAAAGCTGCATTCCATTTTTGCTGCATATTACCCATGCCCCCTTTGGATGAATGAAACGATGTAGGTTGCGATGAAAAAACTCATCCGATACGAGATACGTCACGATGAATGATTTGGATTACTGCTTGATTGCAAATAAACAAAATTCAGAATATGATAGCTATTTGGGGATTGTGGCACGTTCAAGATGGCTCAGATAGAACAAAGCTTGCCGCACAGAGTGACCGCACATTTCCTGTGAAGCCTGTAACTGGCTACAGACGGCAGGGCGTTCGGGATGTCCAAAGAGTCGGCAACGATTATCTGAGGCCAGTTGAACACAACGCACTCCGGCTGGTTTGCCATGCGGCATGCCAGGGATGGGTGATGAGATAGACGGAGCAATACAGCAGGCTCCGCAACCAACACGACACTCCAATGTCTTATCCTTCTCCTTAAATGGACCAGATTACATCTTTCCATCCTATGATAGCATCACATTTAGCATAAACCCAAGTACATATCTCACTCTTATTGACGAACGTCTCTTCCATTATAGTCAAGTAAGCTGGTCACTTCATGATAAAGTACTATTACAACTGCAAAAAATAGGATTTTTGTTCTGTACTTATTATACTTACTATGCTCGGCTCTGTAAGATACCATCGAAAGGGATTTCTATCATAGAGCTATCACAGTGGCCTCATCTTATGATACTTTGATTGACATACCTAGCTACCTGAACGTATAATCACATCAAATCTACATAAAGCGAACAAATTTACATGAACAGTAGTATAAATCGGGCCGAACTTATTTTGCAAGAACTGGTGCGCAACGGGCAAGTCAGTTCAGAAGCATTGAGCCAGCAACTCCAGGTCAATTCTTCAACGATCAGGCGTGATCTGGAACGGATGGAACGTCAGCATCTGCTGCGTCGCGTTCATGGCGGCGCGGTTCCAGTCGATACGCTTAGCTATAGCACCTATGCCAATGAACTGACCTTCCAAAAGAACATGAATAAGCAGATGGAAGAGAAAACGCGCATTGCCGCTTGTGCATTGCAGCTTATCTCTCCCGGCGATACCATCGCACTCTCACCCGGCACTACGACGACGTTACTGGCTCGCGCATTGCGTCAGGCCGCATTATCTGATCTCACTGTCGTCACCAACGCCCTCAACATCGCAATGGAACTGAACGGACTGCCCAATCTCACTCTCACTCTGACTGGTGGCCTATTGTTACCAGATTTCTTTGCCCTGGTTGGACCACTAGCCGAGCATGGGTTAAGTCAAATGCACATTCCAAAGGCATTCATTGGCGTTACCGGCTTACATCCCAAATATGGTCTAACGGGTCCCAATCAGCTTGAGGCATCAACCCATCGTGTCACCATTCAGCGTAGCCAGCGGGTCATACTCCTGGCAGATTTCACCAAGCTCGGCCAGATAGCCCTCCACGCGGTTGCACCCTGCGAGGCTATACACACGCTGATTACCGATCAGCAAGCCGATTCTGGCATTATTGAGGCACTGCGAGACAAGGGCGTTACTGTCCATGTAGTATAGAGGTGGCTAATGCCAGAAGAAGCGATTTTGT
Source organism: Chloroflexota bacterium (assembly GCA_021828635.1). Next base: position 6,700 of record JAJZEJ010000101.1, on the reverse strand, counting down.
TATCAGGCGGCAATATTACGCAGGTTGTACGTATTGGTCAGACCGTGCGCCGAACTACCAATACTTGGAGTACTACGGTTCATGATTTACTGCGTCATCTAGAGGCACAGGGCTTTACGGGCGCACCGCGTTTCCTGGGCATCGACGAGAAAGGACGCGAGATACTCTCGTTCCTCCCTGGCATGGTCGGTCACTATCCCTTACCAGCCACGCTCTGGTCTGATAACGTGTTAATCGCTACCGCACAATTCTTGCGTCGCTATCATGATGCTACCGTCAATTTCGTGCTACCAACCGATGCTAACTGGCAATTCATCTATCCCGATGCACAACAGCACGAGGTGATCTGCCATAACGATGTTGCACCATACAACATCGTTTACCAGAACAACCTGCCCTCGGCCCTTATCGACTTCGACACCGCTGGACCAGGGCCGCGCCTGTGGGACATCGCTTACGCGCTCTATCGCTTCATTCCACTCTCTTATGCACCAGATATGCAAGAGCAGGATCTAACAGATCTGCGTTCGCAATCACACCGCCTGCATCTCTTTTGCACAGCTTACGGGCAGTTATTTCCCATTAGCACTCTCCTGGCTACAGTTGGTGAACGCTTGCAAGCGATGTGCGATACAATCAGCAACGGGGCTGCGGCACACAATCCAGCCTATCAACGCCTGCTCGCCGAAGGACATCTCGACTTCTACCAGCGTGAGATCTCGGCCTTGCAAGAACATTCTGCACAGCTTATTCAGCACTATGAAAGTCTGAGTTAAATGGCAGTTTGCTAAGGTCATTCTGCATAAGGTAGGATGTAGGATGTACCGATGATGTTGTAAACGCTACTCATGAAAGGCAACGAAGCTATGTCCGAAGAGCGACAAGAACAACAAGAACAACAGGAGACACGAGCGGAAGAGGTCGCACGTGTGCGCGGTTATCTAGCCAGCCAATCAATGCGCCGTACTCCTGCACAGCTTGCCCAGGTGTTACAAGAGGCTCACCAGCAATTTTTAGCGGCACTGAATACGGTGCCAGAGGCACTTTCACGTACCGTTCCCCGCGAGGGCGAATGGTCGGCCCTCGATGTACTGCTGCATATGCGTACAATGGCGGCCTTCGACTTGGCAGCTATTTCTACCGTGCTTGAGCATGGCACACAGCCAGCGAATATTCAAGACACAATTACTCCCGCTCCACCAGATGCAACACGACCGATGCTGCTTACTGATCTGGAACACTCACGCACGCAACTGATAGCACTCGTATTACAAGCAGCTCCAGAGGCTCATTTGGAGATTACATGGGGGCATTCTGAATTTGGCGCGATGCATTGGCGCGAGTGGCTGCTATTCGCCCGTGTCCATACACTCGACCATGCCCATCAAATGGAATCTATAGCAACTGCACTGATACAACAAGGAGGCACCGCACATGAAACTAGCCATTAGTGTCGGTTCCCCTGATGAGCATTGGGAAGAGCGTATCACCTACGTCACTGAGGCTGAACGTCTCGGCATCTCCGCCGTCTGGACCTCTGAGGCATGGAGCTACGACGCCGTTACCCCGCTAGCCTATCTGGCCGCCAAAACGCGCCGCATTCGTCTAGGTACTGGCATTATACAGATTGGGGCGCGTACTCCGGCCATGACCGCAATGACCGCGCTCACGATGGCGGCGCTTTCAAACGACCGTTTCATCCTGGGCCTGGGCGTGAGCGGCCCGCAGGTAATGGAAGGCTGGCACGGTCTGCGCTTCGCCCGTCCCTTGCAGCGCACACGCGAATTTATCGACATTATCCGTATGATCACACGTGGAGAACGACTGGCCTACTCCGGCGAAATCTATCAACTTCCTCTTCCTGATGGTGAAGGCAAAGCCCTGGTAACATCTGCGCAACCACGCCCAAATCTACCTATCTATCTCGCCACGCTGGGACCAAAAAACCTTGAATTGACCGGCGAAATGGCTGATGGCTGGCTCGGTACCTCCTTTATGCCAGAACATGCCCGTCTCTTCTTCGATCCCATCGAGGCAGGCGCGAAACGGGCTGGGCGTTCCCTCGCCGCCATCGATCTCCAGGTCAGTGCTGGCGTTGTCGCTATCTCGGATGACATAGAAGGTCTGATTGCACCACGCAAACCAGGATTGGCATTCTCGATGGGTGCAATGGGGTCACGCGCCCACAACTTCTATAACCAGGTCTATCAACGCGCTGGCTATGCCGAACTGGCCTTGCAAGTACAAGACCTCTGGCTCAAACGTCAGCGCGAGGCTGCAACAGCTCTTATCCCTGATGAACTGGTGCTGAAAACCAATCTCATCGGTACGCCAGAGATGATTCGTGAACGATTGCGTGTCCACCGCGATGCCGGAGTAACAACGCTGCTTGTCGCAACAGAAGGCGATACCATACAAGAGCGACTCGCCATTTTGGGCCAGTTAGTAGATATGGTCAATGAGATCAACGCTGAGAAGGCTGAGAGCGAATAAAACGGGCATTAGCACGTAACGTTGAGATAAACGCAACCATTAACCCATCAAATTGATAGGTTTAGAACAGCATATTGTTGTTTCCTTCTGTATAGGATACAGGCTATGCTTTCTCTACAGCACAGTTTTCCTTGATATCTCTATCCTGTGCTGTTTAGAAGGAAACAGCATTATGCTCCATTTTTGGCTTCCTGGACTACTCATCATAGCAGGTCTACTCGTATTATTAGCGAGTACCGGCCTGATTGGAGCAGCTTGTTACTTCCTACATATCTTCTCACGTCCACATCATCCCCTCAATGAGACTTTCGAGTGGGGCTTACCCACGACGACACCGGAACCACCGTTGTCACAGCAACGTACATTCTTCCTCAAAACGAAAGATGGCCTCCGGCTCTGCGCCGATTTCTGGACGCAGGAACAAGCAGCGCCAACAGTGATTCTCTGCCACGGCTACCGCATCTCGCGCCAACACTTGCGCCCTGTCGCCGCACTCCATTATGCACGTGGCTATAATATCTTGCTCTTCGATTTTCGTGGACATGGTGAGAGCGATGCCGCCGCTATCAGTGTTGGCAATGCGGAAGTGCGCGACGTAGAAGCTGCTATCGCCTTCGTCAGTCGCCAAAAAGAGACGCTGGCAGGGCAGATTATTCTGCACGGCTTTTCAATGGGGGCGCATGTCTCGCTACTCATGCCACCATCGGCAGAGGTTGCGGCTATTATCGCCGATAGTCCTTTCGCACGCTCTGACGAGGTGATTCATTCCCTCATTTGCACAGAGATCGTACAACTACTCAAAAAATGTCCGCAATGGCTGCATCCGCTTTGCCACTGCATACCAAAGTTTGCCAGTGCTATCCTTGCCACCAGTCGTGTGCTTTTCCGCCTCTGTTTCCGTGTGCCACTCATCGCACGCGCCGATCTCAATCTACAACGTCAACCATATATCACGCCACTACTGCTGATTCATACGCTCGGCGATGCCCTCATTCCCGTAACTCATTCACAGACACTAGCCCACATTGCTAGAGAAAATGGCATTGCAGTCGAAACGTGCTTCATACATGGCAACGCTCACTGCGGTGCCTACGCCTGCGACCCACAACGGTACAATCAAGCCACATACCGTTTTCTCGCCCGTTCTCTGGGCGAACATCTACCAAGTCAACACCGCGAAAATGCATGACTATAAGATAGCCTGAGAGGATAGCATTCCCATCTTCTGCAACCTACTCAACCGCAAAGCGTAACGTAGATAGAACACTATTCACGAGACGCAATGAATGGTCACGTTGACCATCGATAAACCCATTATCTTCTTAGGATGGATGTCTAGTAATAGTTGCAGAAAATGAGAGGGTAAGGCATGATTCGCGTTCTGCTCGTTGATGATCACCTGATTGTGCGTTGTGGCTTACGTGCGCTTTTAGAACAACACTCAGATATCGAGATTGTTGGCGATTGTGACAACAATGCCCAGGCTATTGCGGAAGCTAAAGCACTCACCCCGGATGTCATTTTGCTCAACTTGCTCATGCCCGATGCCAATAGCCTCAACACCATCCTGACACTCAAGCAAGAGTTAGCTACGGTGCAGATTATTATACTAGCAGCATATGAGGATGAAAAGTATATTTTCGATGCACTCAAGGCTGGAGCGATCTCATATCTGCACAAATCTTGCTGTCCGCTAGAGTTAATGGACGCCATACGAGCAGCAGCAAATGGTGAGAGCAAGTTGCATCCACGCATCGCCGCACGGATGCTACACGCCATACATTATCAGATGCATACACCCTTCCACGTCTTAACACCCCGCGAACGAGAGGTGCTGGCATGCATTGCGCGTGGTCGCTCAAATGAGGAGATTGCCGTTGCGCTCTCCATCAGCGAACCAACGATCAGGATGCACATCGCCAACCTGCTCTCGAAACTTCATCTGAGCGACCGCACGCAAGCTGCTATCTACGCCTTGCAACATCACCTGATACCCTTAGAAAACGCATTATCAGTACCACAATTCGCTGGACAATAATGTGGGTAACAAGGCATAGGATTCGCCCGTTTCATCTAATGCCCGTCACTTGCAGCTATGAATCATTATGCCATATGCATCTTGACAATATGTAAAGGTAAATTTGCTATGGCTATGTAACATGGCAGGGATATATTATAATAATAGAGAAAGAGGTATCATTTTATGTCTTCATTCCATTACGATGCTGCCAGCATCGAAGAAATCACTATCGCGGAACTGCAAGCCGCTATGCAGACTGGCGAGTTGACCGCGCGACACCTAGTCGAACTCTACCTTGAGCGTATTCATACACTCAACCCGATGCTCAACGCTATCATCGAGATTAATCCTGATGCTCTCGATATTGCGCATGATCTCGATCAGGAACGTGCCAACACAGGGCCACGTGGTCCTATGCACGGTATTCCGGTATTGCTCAAAGAGAATATTGCCACTGTTGACAAAATGCAGACGACGGCTGGCTCATTGGCTCTACTGGGTTCGCGCCCACCACGCAACGCCTATATCGTGAGTCAATTGCATGATGCGGGTGCGATCATTCTGGGCAAAGCTAACCTCAGTGAGTGGGCCAATTTCCGCTCTACTACCTCGTCTAGTGGCTGGAGTGCGCGGGGCGGCCAATGTCATAACCCCTATGTGCTAGATCGCACTCCCTGTGGCTCTAGTTCCGGCTCGGCGGTAGCTGTTGCCGCCAACCTGAGTGCTGTCGCAATCGGCACCGAGACGGATGGCTCGATTCTCTGCCCCTCTAATACTAATGGTGTTGTCGGTATCAAGCCAACAGTGGGTCTCACCAGTCGCTCCGGCGTCATTCCCATTGCTCATAGTCAGGATAGCGTTGGACCATTCGGACGCACGGTCGCCGATGCGGCCATTCTTCTGGGTGCCATGACCGGTGTTGATACACGCGATTCGGCTACATTGGCTAGCAAAGGGCAATTTCATACCGACTATACACGCTTCCTGGACGCACAGGGTTTGCAGGGGGCGCGTATTGGCATTCCACGACAGATATATTTCGGCTACAATCGCCATGTGGATGATATGGCTAATGCCGCCATCGAACTGATGCGCAAACAGGGGGCCATCATTATTGATCCGGCTGATATTCCAACGATACAGCAAATTAGCGCATCCGAGGCTGAGATGACCGTTCTGCTGTATGAGTTCAAAGCAGACCTCAACGCCTATCTTGCTCAACTGGAACAAACTGAGATGCATACCCTCGCCGATCTCATTGCCTTCAACAAAGCACACGCAGACGAAGAAATGCCCTATTTTGAGCAGGAACTTTTCTTACAGGCCGAAGAGACGACCTCGCTCAACGATCCCAACTATCTCGTCGCCCGTGAAGAATGCTTACGTCTCTCACGTAATGAAGGTATTGATGCCATTATGAAAGAACACCAACTCGATGCCCTCGTAATGCCAACGGGTTCACCAGCATGGTGCATCGACCTTATCAACGGTGATACAGGCGCAGGCGGTTGCTCACAAATACCCGCGCTCGCTGGCTATCCGGCCATTAGCGTACCTGCTGGCTACCTTCACGAGGTACCGCTTGGTCTGACCTTCACTGGTCGCGCCTTCAGCGAACCAACCCTGATTCGCCTGGCCTACGCCTTCGAGCAGGCATCACGGGTACGCCGCCCACCGCGCTATTTGCCCACGGTGCAATAAGGGTAGGGGCCGATTTATCACGCCCGAACCTGTTGGTCATGTCGCACGCATGGGTCAACACCGTTTGGAATCGCATCTATCCACGCTAATCACACGAAGAACGGGATGGACATGATAAATCATGTCCCTACTCCATCTCGCGTACATCGCGTACTAGAAGGGGAATGAGTGTAATGAGAATATTAAAAGCGCCAAAGACAATAAAGACCATTGCCGGGCCAAGACGGTCCGTCATCACACCACCCACTGCTTCGCCAACGGGAATCATGGCAAACGCGCCCCATCACAGCGAATCCAGCGTGGCTGAATGACCTCAATAGGTTGATCGAAAAGGCCAACCTGCCCATCGGAGCGAAAAAGTTGCTCAAAGTCGTGGGCGGCGAAGGCTTTGGAAAGACGTGCGGCATAGGAAGTGACGAGTACCTGGCGATAGTGTTCAACATCGTAGTCGTTGCGTGCTGCCAACTCTGTCGCCGAAACTGTCGT
>JAJZEJ010000568.1 GCA_021828635.1 Chloroflexota bacterium | reverse complement strand
TTGAAGAGTGATCTGCTCCAAGAAGTTTCTGATTTTTACTACTCACTACCTACAACGAAGGATAACGACTATGCTAACTATAAATGCCTGTTTTCCCTATGTTGGCATGACTAATGTTTAGCAGCAGTTTTGTCAAAACGTTTTTTCTGACATTCGTCACATTCACAACTGGCACGCAATTTTTCAAAGGTATAAATGCCTGTTTTATGTCCATCTTCCCAGATAGGGGTCAAACCATAGCGTCCCACCGGCTGAATGTTGACCAATGTGGTCTCCTCAACCGTGAGGCTCTGCTTGCCCTGGAGCATGCCTGGCATGCCACCTTCGCCAGCACACCAGGCGCACGGGCAAGCCCAGCGTAGCGCCTCCCAGCCATGAAGACTCTCGTGGTCATCACTCCATGTTAAAATCAAGCGGCGATTCTCCTCATCAAGCAAAAATGAGGTCGGTACCGCATCACTATACTGGCTCATAGCTCTTTTTATCTCCTACCGGCTTTCATCCTCACCGGTTCGCTGATCAGAAATGCAGCAGGATTCATCCCGCGCCTCATTATATCCCTTCCCTGCATAAGCGTCTACAAACAACCACATCGACCGCGCCCACTACGTGATACTATTGAAGAAGCCGAAAGAAAGCCTCTCTCGTAGAAGAGATAGTAATATTGTAGCAATATCCGTTACACTCATGTTCAGTTTCGTTGTATCTAGCAGGATAGACAACGATCATTTTACGATGAGGGGATAAAACGTCATGATTGAAATGCTGCTCATTGGAGTAATCGCCAGCGCCTTATTGGTCATTATTACCACAACATTTCTCTGGAGATTACAGCATCGCTCCTTGAAAGAGATACAGATACAACAGCAAGCATGGCAACGCGCCCAGGAGGTCCATCAGCAGCAATGGCAGGTTAAACAAGAGAAGCTAGGACGCGAATTAGAGAAGAAACTTTTAGAGCAGACACAGCAACTGCACGATGAATGGAAAACATGGACAGAGAAGGACACGCAACGCATCGAGGAGCTAGCCCGGCAGTATCATAATGCAGAGCAACACTCACGAATTGAGCATGAACTGGCTCGTTTGCCTTATGTGGAAGACATGCCGGTCATCCAGAATGATCGTCACCCCTGGCATCCACCACAACTACGTGGTGCCGACCTCTCACATCGTGATTTCTCGCACCGCTATCTCAGTAAAGCAGATTTGCGCAATGCTAATCTTGCACATGCCAATTTCTTTATGGCAGACCTGAGCAATGCCAGTCTCGCTGGCGCTAATCTAACCGGCGCTGATCTCTCAGGAGCGAACCTGACGAATACTGATCTGCGCAATGCCATCCTGGCTGAAGCGAATCTGCTGGTCTCTGACCTCAACGATGCTTTATTGATAGGTGCTAATCTGCTCGGAGTACGCAGCTTGACAATGGCACAACTCTATACCGCGACCTACGATGATACGACACAGATTAATCTTGAAATCGATATTACGTTACCACGCACACCAAGTATGCTCATGAACAGTGATGAGCTTCCCGCACCACAGAGGCGAGAGACGGCTACCGATAGCGAACTACAAGCAGTATCAATAGAAACACCTTTTCCACGGATTGAAGCTACACCCGTTGAAGGACCTATTGAGTCAGAGTCTGAGATTGAGGAACAGCAGGAGGAACCTGTTTTATCGCCACCACCATCAGATGATAACCTGATACCGGTAGCGGAAACTGATCCTCAAGAAGATATGCCAGAAAATAGACATATTGAAGTATCTGATACAACTTCTCCCAGGCGCAGACGTAGCGGCAAAAAAACAGTAAAGGCAAATTAACCAGTTCCGCCAGCCCAAGCCCTGTGCAGATGGTACGTTGTATCTCACATGTCGAGCCAAGTATCGTGCGCAACTGACGCAACGTATAGTGGCGATGTACTCCCGTCTGGGCAATTTCGTCTGGAAATAACCCGTGATGGGTGAGACGCACAAAACAAGCATAGATGTTCAAGGAATCGAGCCAGCTAAGTAGACCGCAATGAGGGACACTTAGAATCAGTGTCCCTCCTGGCTTCAAGACGCGCTGCGCTTCATGCAAGACAGCCATCTGGTCAACAACATGCTCTAAGACATCTAATAGCAAGATAGCATCAAACGTGGCATTCGGGAAGGGTAGCGATTCGGCATTGTGCAAGAGATAATTTCCCTGGGGATGACGACGTTTGGCCCAGGCAATATAGCGTGCGGAGTTATCTATGCCAACCACACCATAACCCATCCGTGCCAATCGCCGCGTGCTAAAGCCAAAAGCGCACCCCAGGTCCAGTATACATCCATGTTTCATAGGCAACAGGGCAATAGCTCTATCCCAACGTGCCATATACCCTCCTCTTATACGTCCCTCGTAAAATTGATGGCAATAAATCCGCGATATGACCCATTACCTGCTCTCGCGCCCACACGTCTAATTCCTGCCGTGTTCTGTTTGTTCGTCTTTGCTCTAAGGTAAAAGATTCACCGAAAGCAATGTGGAGGTGACCATTTTCTTCCCAAACCACTGCCGGAACCAGAGGTATACCTCGCTTTGTTAGCGCATAGATAGCTCTCCCGCTCCCTGGCAACGCTGATTTCAGCCCTCGTGTATCGCCTTCATCTCCTTCCGGCATCATAATCACACAAGTGGGGTTATAATCTGCTTGTTGCAGACTACGCAACACCCGTAGAAGCGTATAATGTTGATTGTTTTTGTGCAATCCTGATGGCGTCACCAGTATCAGATTCCATACAGTCGCAACACGCGCAAAGAGCCAGCGCGTACCAGGAATAGTAACCTGCCCGATACGCACACGATCTGTTGTTACCACGCGAATGGTCATAGCACGCCTGTGGGCAATGGCATCTATCAGTATAGCTCCACTCCAACCAATCCACAGGTCAAGGCGCTGATAATGATTGCACACGACGACGAAAGAGCCACTCGCCGGTATATGTTCTGCCCCTCTGACACATGATGGTTTGGGAAGTTGCTTCATCATCAGCGCCGCGTCTTCATAAATAGGACGGTGCTGTTTGAAGAGTATGGCTTGCCCCATCTCAAGAAACCAACGGCGCGGCAAGCGATAGCGGGTACGTTGGTGGGGTACATGATAGGCACGCCCTTTCCAGGTTAGCGGGTAGCCAATCAGAGCCGAAAACATCGAACGTAACGCGATACCAAGAAAAACTAGTGCCGCGAATGGCGTTAACAGGATATAGCCCCAGGGGATAGAAAAGCGGCGTGACCAGGCACGCATATGCATAATTTGGAGCAGATAGGCCATTAGAAGTAGTAGACCCTGGATGCCTGCACGTTGACACCAGACTTTTAAGGTTAGAGGCAACAAAGCGGCGGCACACGTTGTTCCCAATGCCGTCTGTAGACCCGTCAGAGGTGATTGACGCAGGAACAGATAAGCATTCTTGCCAAAACCTTCGATAATAGCTGGTAGGCTACGATACATGCGCACCGCGATCACTTGCTCACCACGACATACATACGGAATAATGCCACACGTTTTATAACGTGTTGCCAGGGCCACATCATCGATAATACTTCCTGTGTTGGCCGCATGACCTCCTACCGCGAAGTAGCTCTCGCGCCGTAGTAACATATATTGCCCATTCGCCAATGCCGGGCCGTCAAGTGCATGAATACGTTGTGGTTGCATACCAATAAAGTAGTGTTGATACGCGAATGGCAATAGTAGACGCTCCCAGAAAGAGAGACATCTTTGAAAAGGAAAAAGGGAAAGTGCTTCTATAGCATGATGCAATGCATATGAAACCGATAAACATAGTGCCTCTGGCTTCAATGTCACATCAGCATCGATAAACAAGAGCCAGGGACAACGGCTTGCACGCGCTCCCAGCCAGCACGCATAGTTCTTGCCCGTCCAGCCAGTTGGTGGTCCTTCACTGTGTAACAAATGCACATCATACCCTGCATAGCGTCGTACCAACTCAGCAGTGCCATCAGTGGAGGCATCATCAACTATCAGTACTTCATAGCAAGGATAGTGTTGCTGCACGAGCGAATCTAATAAAGCAGGCAGATTTGTAACCTCATTGCGTGCCGGTACGATCACTGATACACCTGGCCAGCCTATACCTTGCGGCAACTGTTCACATGTGCCACAGGCAATCTCTGGCAAGGCACGATAATTGCGCTCAGCTAGCCAGCCGCTAATAGCCGATGTACCTAGCACCAGCAGAGGCCAGATACCCATACGCTTCTTCATCATTCCCCTTTATATCTATAAATGAATGCTAATACGTTGCAAGCCACTGGCCCCAGCAGGGAAGGAGCTGCGTGTATGAGCATCTTGTGGCACACCCGCGCCATCAATCATACGTGCAGTCAGCGAGCAACGCCTTTGGATGATAGCGATAAGAGAGCGCCATTGTACCCAGGTATAGGGTGATAACGCTGGCACATTCAGAATCGCATCTTGCCACTCATCATTATCGACACGCACCTGCACTTTTGATACGCCACGCAAACCTCCAAAGGCCACACCAGCCACCAACACATGCGTCGTATCAAGTGGATGAACAACATCGATGCGTGCCACCAGATCAACCTGCTGCGCTTGCCAACCATTATGTTCCCAGTATCCCACTACTGGCTCAGCTGTCAGAACTAGCTCTTGCACCCATTTCACATTTCTGAACCCATACCATCCTGGTAGCACAACCCGCGCTGGTGCGCCATGCTGTTGCAATAATGTTTCGCCATTCATGGCATACGCTAATAGAGCAAGACTCAGAGAAGGTTCGTGCAGCTCCAGCGTCTCAGTAAACTGATCTGCTCCCTTAAAAAGAAGAGTTGTCGCCTGTGCTAATGGCCTTACTAGCGCCAACAGGTCAGTGATAGGCACTCCCGACCAATACGCAGTACTCATCAGATATCCATCGGTGGAATCATCAACACAACGCATGGTAGCAAAATAGCTGGTACGCGGCATTGCCAGCAGTTGCTGAAATGTCAGTGTCAGAGGAGTGTGTACTAGACCACTGATGCGCAATTCCCAATCCTGTGCAAGTAACAATGGGTCAGTAATGTTCTTGCCGTTCACATAAAATAGGTGTACAGGCGTTACTTCAGGTTCAGTACCGGAAACAGGAAATCCTGGTTTGCGCGGCTGTGGACGGTTAAAAACGAAAAGTTGCCGAACAGGATTTCCCAGACTCAATAGTCGAGCCGCCAAGTTACTTTCGGCCTCATAGCTAGCTAGCAGCGCAAGACTACCCGTCACTATTGGTGCGCCAAACAGGCCATATAGAACCCTACGCCCACCAGATACATCTTTCTTACCACGCATCGCACGTCGCCAAGAACGTGTCCAGAGGAGAGCAGGAACACTGACGACACCGGCCAGCATAGTTGACAGCGCACTCACGGTACTCGTCGCCGAGGTAGCAAGATAGCCGCTTGCCGTCAACACGATAAGTAGCACCATAAACCAGCGCAGATACCTTCTATGGCGACGCGGGCGTAGATCGGCAACGGGAGGCGCAAGTATACTAATCAGGCCAAGTAGCGGCATACAAAAGGCCACGGCTCCTATCAGCGCCAGAGGTCGGGCGAACGGCCCAAGCACAGCTAAAATCCAGTTTGCCAACGTCAAAGGTGTATGTGCAATAATCACTTCTATTATCGGCTCCAGACACGATGGCTGTCCCGCCAGTGCGCTGAATAAAAACGATGGTAATAAGGCCAGTGGAACAGCCCAGACACCCGCTTCATAACGCCAATATATGTCCTTCCAATTGACATTCATATTTTTTAATCGGAAACCCTTCAAACCTGATTTATACATAAAATAACCATATCCATTTATCAAATTCCTTTGCCAACTCTTATCACTGTGATAACGCACGAAAAGAAACAGGAATAGCAGGCAGAAGAGAAATCCCATATGCTATAATGCAAGACACCAAAAAAACGAGGTGATATGGATGGCACAAGAATCACATTTACCACTGACAGACAAAGTGGCTCTGGTCACAGGTAGTGGTCAGGGTATTGGACGCGCTATTGCGATACGCCTGGCCCAAGCCGGTGCAGATATTATCGTCAACTATCGCAGCAAGGCAGCTACAGCTGCCGAGACACAGGCTGCTATCGAGGCACTGGGCCGACGCTGCATTACTATCCAGGCTGATGTTAGCCAGGAAGAAGAGGTGACACACCTTTTCAATGAAGGCACACAGGCGCTTGGCCCTGTCACTATCCTGGTCAACAACGCTGGTACAACACGCGATAAGCTTCTTTTACAGATGTCGCCGAGCGATTTTGACTACATTATCAATAGTAACCTGCGCTCAACCTTTCTCTGCACAAAAGCGGGGCTACGCGGCATGATGAGAGCGCGTTGGGGGCGCATCGTGAATATTGTCTCGATAGCAGGTTTGTTGGGATCAGCAGGGCAGGCCAACTATGCCGCATCAAAAGCCGCTATTATCGCCATGACCATCAGCACCGCACGCGAAATGGCGAGCCGCAACATCACCGCGAATGCTGTCGCCCCTGGCTTTATCCCCACCGAACTAACTTCAACGCTGAGCGAGGCACAACGAAAATTTCTGCTCGAAACGACGCCGTTGGGACGTTTCGGTAGACCTGAAGAGATCGCGGCAGCAGTCGGCTTTCTCTGCTCACCGGAAGCTGGTTATATCACCGGACAAACGCTGAGTGTCGATGGTGGCATGTCCATGCATATTTAGCGAATTCAATGAAACCTGGAGACAGAAATTTCTCTCTAACAGACTAAAGCATTTTATGGTCAAGGAGGATTCTGCGATGGGTCTCATTGAGACTGAAGAAACTAACCAATTTACTTTTGAAGCGTTCGCCGCATATCCATTCTATACTGAGGTCAACCGGCTGCTTGTTCAACAGGCGCTTGCGCATCTGGAAAAACATGCGCAAGATGCTCCTGTTACCATCGTCGATATGGCTTGCGGTACCGGAGCTGTCACACGTCTGATTGCCGAGGAACTGGCTAAACTTGGGCGTTTGAGACAGGCCCATCTCATCGGCGTTGATCCGTCGGCAGAGGCGCTACGACGCGCTCAAAAGGGTATGGATGCAATGGGCATTCACGCCCATACCGACTTCATTCAAGGTGAATCGACTGATTTGCCACAGATTGTACACAATGCCGACGCCGCATTTTTCTGCAACGCCATTCACCTGGTGCCAAATAAAGTACAAGCTATCGAGCAGGTTGCAGAAATTCTTCGTCCTCAAGGTATCTTTGCCTGCAATAGTTCTTTTTACCAGGGAGCTTATGTTCCCGGTACTGAAAAGTTCTATCATCTCTGGACCAGTCGTGCTATGCGATGGTTGCGCAAAGAACACCCTGAAGTCCGTGTCTCACGTGAAGCCAAAGCAATGGCGATGCAGTGGCTTACAGCAGACGAATATATCACCCTACTCAAGCAAAACGGCTTTCAGCAGGTTGATACCATCGAGAATGACGCAGACATCTCGATTGATGCATGGCATGATTTGGGGCAATACTGGCTCTTCATCGAAGGCGCTCTACCCGGTATTCCGCTCGCGTTAGGTGCGCAAGCTCTCGATGTCGCTGTCTCTCAGGTTGGTCAGGAACTTAATCTGGATGCGGTGCCACGTACCTGGCTACAAATGGTTGCTACCAGAGCATAGCCATCGGTAATCATCGGTATCATTGGCAAAAACCGGCAACGAGCAGATGAAAAAGTGATTCTTTGCCCATTATACCTATGATGCACTGTATGCGTAAAATGTCTTCTATCCTATCCATAAAGCATAGAAGACAGGCGGCGCTAATATGATACAATGTACTTGGTAGAGAACATATCCTTTCTACCGAGACAGGTATGTGTGTCGTATAAGCAGCATGGAGCAGCATGGGTCAACCTGATACCCACACATACATTCAGGAAGAATAGGAGTATCTTTCATGCAATGGGCAGTCGCAATAGCGGCATTCCTTGCTTCGGCAGTTGAATTTGTCGAGGCATTTACTATTGTACTCGTGGTCGGTGTAACCATCAATTGGCGTAGCGCCCTCATTGGTGCGCTAGCGGCAGCAGCAACGCTGGCGGTAATCGTCGGCACGCTGGGTGTCGCGCTTGTACAATTTGTGCCACTCAATGCATTACGTCTCGTCGTTGGTATTATTCTTATCCTTTTCGGTATGAAATGGCTCAAGAAAGCTATTCTACGCTACAGTGGCATGAAGGCGCTACATGATGAAGAGGCCATTTTTGAAGAGAAAATGGCTGCACTGCGTGCCAGAGGTGAAGTTGTCGCACCACGTATTCAGCCTTTTGGCGTCGCTATGTCCTACAAAGCAGTACTGCTGGAAGGATTGGAAGTCGCCTTTATTGTGATTACTTTCGGCAGTAGCGCGGCAACCAGCACCATTTCTAAGGCCAGTGGCATCGGTTCAGCCGCTATCGGTGCTGTGGTAGCCGGTATACTGATTATTCTGCTCGGCGCTCTGGTACGCGCCCCACTCAAGCAAGTACCCGAAAACACGCTCAAGTTTGTCGTCGGCGTCATGCTCACCACCTTCGGTACCTTCTGGACTGGTGAGGGCTTCGGCG
Source organism: Chloroflexota bacterium (assembly GCA_021828635.1). The sequence continues at coordinate 394 of JAJZEJ010000568.1, read as the reverse complement.
TAGCCTGGCCACTCTCGGATGGCTTCATCCTCGCTCTTGCAGCCATCTATCTGCTGGCATCTTTCATCCTGATAACGTGGCTCAAACAGGTCAAACAACAGCATGTGGCACTTGCCGCCAATGCTTCTGCCAATGAGACTCGCGGACAGGAGGTACGTTCATGAATGTGATTAAAGCCATCTACAACTTTGTGGTTGGTGATATGGTAATTCTGGTCGGCGTCATTATCACTGTTGTCATTCTCGCCTTGATTAGCACAATCAGTGCCTTGTCCGCGCTCAAGGTTGCCTCCGGCTATATTCTGGTGATTGCCGCCTTGATTATCATCACAGTCTCGCTTTACCGCGAAACGCACGAGAAAAAATAATCATAGGGGCATGATGATGCCAATGAA
>JAJZEJ010000516.1 GCA_021828635.1 Chloroflexota bacterium | reverse complement strand
AATGCCCGCTTCGTTGCGCACGCGGTCACTCAATTGGGTGAGGTAGCCGCGCCCATAGGGCTGCTCGCTCTCGCTGGTGGTCTGCCCTGCCAGTACAGCTATCATATCACAGCCATGAGTTTTCAGCACGGAAGCTACCTGTATGGCCTCTTCAACGCTAAAGCCGCCTTTTAGATAGTCTGTGATCGTCAGCGCCACGGAGAGCGGCTTTGTTTCCGGCCACACGGCGCGTACTGCATCAAAAATCTCTAGCGGATAGCGCAGCCTCTGTTCAAGCTTGCCTCCATACTCGTCGTTGCGCTGGTTGGTGAGCGGGGAGAGAAAGCTAGCCAGTAGATAGCCATGCCCAAAGTGCAGTTGTAGCAGATCGAAGCCAGCCGTCTGCGCCATCCGTGCCGCGTTGACAAATCCGTCACGCACACGTTCCATATCGTCGCGCTCCATCGCTTTTGGTATTTGGCTAAGCGACGTGTAGGGGATTGGCGAAGCTGAGAGAAGCGGCCAGTTATCCTTGCGTAATGGTCGATCCAACCCGTAGCGTCGGGGGCGTGTTGAGCCGCGTCGTCCAGCGTGGCACAATTCGATACCGATAGTCGCAGAGGTGTGGGTATGCACGTCAGCAACAATCTGGCTCCAGCCTGCCTGTTGTTCCTCAGTATAGAGGCCACAACTGCCAATGGTAATGCGCCCCTCGGCTGCTGGTGCGACCTCGCCCATCATAACTAAGCCTGCGCCACCTTGTGCTGTTTCACAAATATGGGTGTGTGCATCAGGGCCAAGCAAACCATCCAGCGCATCGTCTGTGCCGCGCAGCGAGACAACAACGCGGTTGGGTACATTGAGTGAGCGCAGATGAATGGATGCGAAGAGCGGTGGTGGCGCAATTATGGGCTGCGGACGTTTATTGTCATTCTCGTTATATGCGGCATGCCGTGCAAAACAGCGATCTACGGCGTCACCGAAGCGAATATCGCGCAGGCGCAAATCATCGTAAGAGATGCGCCCACTACGGGTGAGCAATTGAAACGCAAACTGCATCGGTTCGAGCTGCAAATAGCGTTTGAGCGTCTCAAAATAAAGCTGGCTCTCGCGTGCCGCCTGCTGAAAGGTCTCGACGACGGGTTTGCGCTCAAGCTCATAGGCATTCAAGGCCGTTTCCACGTCGTTGTGTTCTTCCAACGCGCTTGCCAGAGCAATCGCATCTTCCATTGCCAGCTTGGTGCCGGAGCCAATCGAGAAATGCGCCGTGTGTGCGGCATCACCGAGCAGCACGCTATGCTGATGATGCCAGTGTTGCGTGGTCAGCGTGGGAAAGTTAATCCAGCGCGAATTGTTGGAGAGCAACGCCGAACCGGTCAACTCTGATGCGAAAAGTTGCGTGCAATAGCGCAGGCTCGCCTCTTCGTCGGCCTGATCTAAGCCCGCTCGCAACCAGGATGACTCGTCGCACTCGACAATAAAGGTGCTGGTCGTGCCACTGGATGGATAGGCATGCACTTGAAAGAGGCCGTGTTCGTTTTCGCGGAAGATAAAGGTGAAGGCATCCAGGATTTTTTGTGCGCCCAGCCAGATATAACGCGCCCGTCCCTGCACAATCTTTGGCTTGAACGCTTCCGCATAGTGACGACGTACCACGCTGTTAATGCCATCGGCGGCGACCAGCAGATCATATTCCGGCAATTCAGCCATCTCATGAATCTCTTGCCCAAAGCTGAGTGTGACACCAAGTTCGAGGCAGCGCCGTTGCAGAATATGCAGTAGCGTTCGGCGACCAATGCTGGCGATAACGTGACCACCGCACCGGAGAGTTTCGCCACGATAGAGTACGTCAATGGCATCCCAGATCACAAAGTGACTGCTGATCTGCTCGTAGGTTTTGTAGTCGGCACGTTGAAAAGCAGCCAGCGTGCGATCAGAGAAGACAACGCCCCAGCCATAGGTCACATCGGCGGGATTGCGCTCAATAATCATGACTTCATGCAGTGGTTGCGCTTTTTTGATCAGCAAACCAGCATACAGGCCAGCAGGGCCAGCGCCGAGGATCAGGATTTTCATAGCTCATACCTGCCAATTTCAGGTAAATATGCATCGGCGGTCTTTTCGGGTATACCCGCTTGCCAGCCGGGTGCGTAGCGCCCCAATGTTGTCAGCACCTCGGCCAACCAGTCTAGCTGTGCGATATCTGGTACAGTAGGGAACAGCACCAGTTCGTCACAGCCCGCTTCTTCATAGCCGCGAATAAACTGTGCGATCATCTGTGGCGTGGTTAGCATGCCAGCCGCGATCTTTTCGGCGAAGGGGCCGGTGAAGGCGTAGTAGTCGCGCAAGTAGCGTTCACCTACCTCGACGCTCTGTTTACCAAAGGCGAAATAGCCTTGCGCCCAGAGTTGCGGATGCCCAGGACGCCCGGCATCGCTCCACGCTGCTCGTGCTTTATCAGCAACACGTGCAAAAGCTCTCGGTGGGCCGCCGCCATGCACATAGCCATCGGCATAACGCGCCACACGGGCAAAACTCTGGTCGCTCAATCCGCCCACGAGCAACTCAGGCCCACCGGGGCGTGCCTCTGTAGGAGATAAGCCACCATCTTCCCACAATGAGCGTAACGTTGCTAGTTGCTCCGTCAAAACTCTGCCGCGTGTACGATAGTCGATATGCGCGGCATCGTAATCGTCCTTACGCGCTCCGACCGAGAGGCCCAGCACGAGCCGTCTGCCAGAGAGCGCATCGAGCGAGGCCGCCGTCTTTGCTAGCAGCGTCGTATTATGCAATGGACTAATTACAATCGTGGTTGCCAGTCGCACGCGCCGCGTCACCGCTGCCGCCGCTGCTAATGCTGTAAACGCATCGTAACTATCGTATATGAGGCGATCTAGCACGGCCAGACTGGAGAATGGCCCCATATCGGCCCTGCTGGCCCACTCAATAATCAACTGCCCCCTACTAGCTGGCACCGTGCTTGGTAGCCCAACTCCTATGCGCATCATGCAACCCCCTTGTTGCCTCTGATCCAACAAAATAATCATTGTTCAAGATTGCTCATAGACAAAGTATGTCTTAGGAGTCTACAGATTGCAAGACCTATCACAGCGTATAGCTTTCTACAATAATATAGTTTGAAAATTAATGGCAAAATAATTGGACAAACTCTTCATTGCTTCGTTATAACTAATGGAGGATGTATAGTATGCAACAAGAAAATGTACCGCGTGAGCAACAATTTCAGTGGGTTAAGGCCGACCCACAATTGCCTAATCTGCGCTATACCCCGGTACTATTATGGGTAACTTCTGGCATGATGTTGTTGATCGCTCTTTTCTCACTGACCTATTTTTTTAGTAAAGTAGGAGTATTCCACAACTATATTGTGTTTTATCTGCTCCTTGCAGCTATGAATGGCTTTAATGCTATCAATATTGGTAAACGCAAGCGCCGGGTACAACAATTGGAGTGGAAGCGCCAAGCAGCAGCATCGGCTCATCTAGCAACGTTGCTGGCCGATGAGCAACCGATACCCAATATGCAAGCATTGACATTACCATTGACTATCAAGGTGCGTCCCAGATGGGATATAATCTTGTTTAGCTCACTCATCGCTATGGTGTTTATTAGTATCTCCATAGGTGTACTGTATAGTGTCTATCCCTTTCCTGGCACTACTATCTTGACGCTCTTCTCCTCACCAATTTTATTAACTGTTGTAGCTGTTGCCTTGATTGTTATAGCTACTTTATTTATCACGTTATTTATAACCATGTATGTGCAAGCGCGTGAGCAGGTGACGCTGACAGAATATGGCATTATGCTTGTTGGGATAAAGAAGGTTAGCAGTATTCCCTGGGGTGAGGTACGCCTGTTCGCTATAAGTGCAAGCACAGAAGGTTTGCTACGACAGAACGTGCTGAGATTCGAGGTGTCGAGCGAGCGAGAGATTATTCGCTGGTATTGGCTACCCCCCGCCGCATCATTGCTCGAAACAGTGCGACAGCGAGTATTGTATCCTGCTCAACCTGTGCTACCACAACATGAATATGATCTGCTGATGCAGCGCATGCAATCGGTTATTGCTGGTAAAACCGGCCAACCACTGTATGACTTGCGGAAGGTATAACAAAAAGAGCGGCCATCTGACCGCTCTTTTTCTGTAATTGTCGTATTTTACTCGCCGCCCACCCCCACCTCTTGCGGTATCTCACTGTGTGCAGATGCGGAAGCCTGCTGCACCTCGATATGATCGTATCCCTTCACTTTGTAAACGATAGTTGAGACAACCCAGCTTAATACAAAGAGGCCAACGATCATTCCACCAAGAACGCCAAAGTCCAAACCATTGAGGAAACTCCAGATTCCTCCCTTTAAGCCTAATGGCCCACTAATAATAGAGAGTATCTCAATGGTACCGATGACGAAGGCGACTAGCACGGAGATCAAGGTGATATTCAGATTGTAGTAGAGCTTGCGCACGGGTTTGACAAAGGCCCAGCCATAGGCTCCCAACATCAGAATGCCATCTGTGGTGTCCAGTAGCATCATACCTGCCATGAAGAGCAGAGGGAAGATCAGAATGTAGAGCGGGGGCAGTCCTTTTCCGACTTCTACTGCTGTAATGCCGAGCAGACCAACCTCGGTCGCGGTATCAAAGCCCAAACCAAAGAGAAAGCCCACTGGATACATTTTCCAGCTTTTATCTACGAGTTTAAGCAGGGGACGGAAAAAGCGTCCCATCAGACCTCGTTGGTTCAAAAACTCGTCCAGTGTCTGATCGTTATATTCCTCACCTCGTGTAACCTTGCGGAAGGCTCGAAAGATTTCCCACAAGACCAGGAAATTGATAGCGGCAATCAGGTAGAGGAAGAAGGCTGAAACCAGCGTACCAATGATGCCACCGGCATTTTCCAGCGAAGGAAGCGTATTTTTGACTACCACTGCGGCAATGGCGATGGCAACGGAAAGCAGCACGACGACAGTCGAGTGGCCCAACGAGAAGAAAAAGCCCACCGCGACCGGACGTTTGCGTTCCTGCATCAACTTGCGCGTTACGTTGTCAATGGCGGAGATATGGTCGGCATCGACTGAATGGCGCAAGCCAAAAGTATAAGCCAGCAGTGCAGGCCCAAGCAGTTGCGGATAATGTGCCGCGAAAGCCAGCAAGGCAAGCCCCCAGGCGACGATGTTCAAAGCGATCAGAAAGCCATAGATGCCGATAATGCGCCCGCGCAGGTCACTCTCACCTCTGCTAAAGACGCGAGCGAGGGCTGAAACGCCAAAGCTACCGGGTCTGCTGCTCATAGATGCCTCCTTTTAGGAAAATGGGATATGTAGCACGAAAATGGAATATTTGGATGTCACGGTATGCTTTACCAGTTGCACATAAGCAAGTATACCCGACAAACAGTCGTAATTGCAATAGTTACGCAATTGAGAATTTTTCGCAATCACGAAAATTTGTTGCCGCGACAATCTATCATGAGCGAACTATGAGCAAAGATGCCGGTTTTTACGAGCGATGACTCCTTTCATCACGTTGTTTGGTCACGGTCGGATGCAGATTGTAGATAGGTAGTTGCCGAATAAATTCTATACGATAGGTGCAGAGTATCTTATTTACATTGTTTGCGCCCATTGTTGCAGAAAAGATGCAAACTCATCGTCTTGCTCACTATTAGAGGTATAGAACGAAAAATCTTTGATAGCATTCCAATTGGAAGCCGCAATTTCATCAGTTGCCGTTTCCACAGACCACAGGCTTGTTTGCATTGTTTGTATGTCTGCTTTATTCACGAAGTCACCCATAGGGCTAGAACCATTGGCGAAGCGACGCAAGGTTGTGATAATAGCCTCAGTACTGTTATCAACACCTATCCATTGGCGTTGCAACTGGCTAGCTGCGACCAGTGTTGTCCCTGAGCCGGAGAAGCAATCAAGTACGAGATCGCCTTCATTCGATGAAGCTCGGATGATACGAGAGAGTAGGTCTGGATTTTTTTCGGTTGGATAGCCAGTGACATGGATATTCTGGTTGTGGGCATCACGGAAATCTAGCCAGATATCCTGTACAGGAATGCCATCGCTATGATCCAAATATATCTTGCGGCGAGGATTGCCGTTAGGCGACCAGTAAATCTCGCCTCTGGCATCCATTTCATCAAGTGTGTGTGGTGGAAATTGCCAGTGCTTGCCCGGCGGCGGTAATTTTCCTCGCCACGTGTTACCCGTCTCACCATTGCGCACACCAGGGGCGTGAACCGGTACTTTCTTATAGCGGCGTCCTGTCGCTTTTTCAACATAGGAATCCGCTTTATCCGCTTTCTCTTCCGTCCACATTTCTAAGGGCCGATTCCAGACATATTCATCAGATTTGGTATAAAAGAGAATAAAGTCAGAAACATTGCCATAAGTCTTCCTGGTATAGTTTTTAGGATTGCACTTTTTGCGTGTAATCCAGTTCCTGAAATTCCCCTTGCCAAATATCTCATCCATAATAATTTTGGCGTGAAAGGCCATATTCTCGTCAAGATGCACATAGATGGAGCCATCATCGGCCAGCAATTCTCGTAATAAAATAAGCCGTTTGCGTAGGAATTCCAGATAATGTATACCAACAAGCAGATCGCTATAAGCGTTGTTTTGGGTGCGTGATTGAAAAACGCTGTTTGTGGCGAAAGGTGGGTCAATGTAAATCAGACGAACATGACCTGCGATAGACGTATTTTGTAGCAAAGATGCCAGAATTGGTAAATTATCTCCATAGTAAAGACGATTACCTAATTCATCGTCTGGCATACCACTCCATTGCAGATGTGTTGGGCATGCAGGTGTTGCCAATATCTCTGCTTCTGCTTGCTTTCCTGGATAAAGTAGTTCCATCGCATGCGTTTTTTCTGGTAAAAGTACCTCATTTGCAGCACTATGAGTTTTACTATATGGTATCCCTGTTGCCATGCTACATATCCTCCCATCGTTTGAAACTAGGATAAAAGCCAGTCAAGAGTTAAGCGAGCTGGTACCATGCGAAGAGTGAGAGTTATGTGATTATAATCCCTGTGAGCAGAGAAATATACTGCTTAGCAATATTGCCTTATGGCCCAATCACACTGTTGAGTCCGCTCATCATTCGTGATATAGTGACACTTGTATAATAGCCCTCGGCTGGCAGCTATGACATATTTTTTTGAAGCAATGAAATGGTGCGGTAAAGAGCATGCAAGACATGGATAGAACTATCGCGGCCCTCCTGGAAGCCCTCTCGTTTAGCCCACAGAATATCCGGCTGAGAAAGCATATCGCCGAACTGCTTTTGCAGGCTGGACGCAATGCTGAAGCTATCGAGCAGTTGAAGGTTATTGTGCAGCAGACCGAAGACCCTGAATATAAGCGCCATTTGGGAACGGCCTATTATCGGCACAGCGATTATGCACTGGCGAAAGAGACGCTGATGCAGGTACTCACGGTCTTGCCATCGGCGGATGGTTATCTTATGCTCTCGAAAAGCTGTTTCGCGCTGGGACAGTATCAGCAGGCGGGCGACTATTATCAAGAGGCGCTGGAACGCGATAGCTCACTAGCTAAGTCAGCATACGAGGAGCAATTGGCGGCGAAAGGTGTTAAGCAACGTATGAAGGTTGCGGCTGAGGAAGATCAGCCATTTCTGGTGCAAGAGGACGTGGTTGAGCGACCTAAAGTGAACTTCGCGGACGTGGGCGGGTTGGATGAGCTGAAAGAGCAGATCAAGATCAACATTATCTATCCATTTCAGCAGCCCGAACTCTTCCGCTCCTTCGGCAAAAAGATCGGCGGCGGCATCTTGCTCTATGGTCCTCCTGGTTGTGGCAAAACCTTTATCGCACGTGCTACGGCAGGTGAGTGTAAGGCGCGTTTCATCAATATCGCAATTAACGATATACTGGATATGTATATTGGCAATAGCGAGAAGAACCTGCACCAAATTTTTGAGCTTGCGCGTCGTCATCGTCCGGCTATCATCTTCATTGACGAGTTGGATGCATTGGGTGGCAGTCGGCAACAGATGCGTTTCCATCATAACCGCATGCTCACTAACCAGTTGCTCAACGAACTGGATGGGGCTGAGAGCGATAATAGCGAGATACTTGTGCTGGGAGCGACCAATAGTCCCTGGTTCGTAGATGCCTCATTGCGTCGTCCAGGCCGTTTTGATCGCGTCTTGTTCGTGCCTCCGCCAGACTTCAAAGCGCGTGGTGAGATATTAAGTTTGCAGCTCAAAGGCAAACCAACTGAGGCCATTGACTATCTGCGCGTGGCGAAGCAAATGGAGAAGTTTTCGGGAGCCGACATTCGCGCCGTCTGCGATGCGGCTGCTGATCGTGTTATTATGAGTGCCATGAAGAGCGGTAATATCCGCCCGTTGCGTACCGAAGATCTGCTAGAAGCACTCAAGCAAGTAAAACCTTCGACGCTAGAATGGTTCGCAACCGCCAAAAATTATGCTACCTTTAGCAATGTAGCCGGTCAGTACGATGATATTCTGGATTTCTTGAAGAAAAATGGGTGAGAACTGCGGTGCCGATCAATAGAAGAGCCGCCGAATTGCGCGAGATGGGCGACGATATTAAGCGAGCTGATTACGCTATTAGTGTGCGCCGCTATGATCTTGCTGTTGAGATCATGCGGGGTGTGCTGAGCCAGTATCCTGAAAATAGTCTGGCCTTCTATACTATCGCCAGAGCCTATGTCTTCAAGAAAATGCCGGATAAGGCTATCGAGGCTATCCGTGAGTCCTTGCGCCTGGATCCCACGAACAGCCATGCACACACGATTTATGGTTCGTTACTCCTGGATAAAAAGCAGCCGCAGCAAGCCGAAGAGGAGATCAAGGCTGCGCTGTCGCTCAATCCCCAAAATCACCTGGCTTACTATGTTTATGCCATATACTATCTGGATCATAAAAAAGCTGCTCAAGCTGCCAAAGACAATTGCTATCATGCACTGGACCTGGACGCTTCTGATGTGCGCTATCATTGTATGCTTGGCCGTGTACTCGCGGCGGAGGGCGATCTGGTACA
>JAJZEJ010000209.1 GCA_021828635.1 Chloroflexota bacterium | reverse complement strand
ACCATTGCGGCGACAGCCCGGCGCAACGGTCGGGATAAGGTAGGCTGCATTATTCTGGGCCGGGGGGAAAATGAGGAGAAGGCCGTGAAACGATGCTGGTGAGCGTTGGCAGAGGGATTGGCACAAAGGATAATATCGAGCTGGTTGAAGAACTGGCGGATAATCTGGGCGCGGCCCTGGCAGCATCTCGCCCCATTATTGATAGCGGCTGGTTGCCTAAACAGCGCCAGGTGGGCAAATCTGGTCTGACCGTGAAACCAAAGCTGTATATGGCTATTGGCATTAGTGGTGCGCCAGAACATTTGCAAGGTATGAAGGATGCCGAACTAATTATTGCGATCAACAGCGATGCCAGTGCGCCTATCTTCGAGGTCGCAGATTATGGGATCGTTGGTGATCTGTTCGATATTGTACCTGCACTTTCGGAGCGTGTTGCCGAGGTTCGTGCCAAATAACGTTTGCAAGGAGCAACGATAAACGTTGCTCCTCACATTGTGGAGAAGTACTATGCTGTGGGCGAGTTCTTGGTCACTGATTCTAGCTGACGGCCCAGTTCAGCTAGGTCGGCCTATCTTTGAATTTTTCACGCCGATCATGGAAGTGACCTTCTATACGTTAGCAACTATCTCTACGCTGGTTTTCGCGCTAGGCGTCTTTCTTAAAGTACGGAAATACTGGCGCGGTCAGCCGGCAATGCGCTTCAATCAGCTACCTAAGCGTATCGGCAATGCTGTACGTCTTGTGGCGCGAAATACTACTGTAGCGAAGCGTGATCGCTACGCAGGCATCGCGCATTTTCTGCTGATGTGGGGGTTTATTACATTATTTATCGGCACAGTTATCCTGGCCCTGGACTACGACCTTATTCGTAACATCAACCCCAACTGGCAATTCTATCGTGGTGATTTCTATGATGGATACAAGCTGGTGCTGGATACGTTAGGTGTTGCATTCCTGGTTGGCCTGCTGGCAATGATGATACGCCGTTTCTCCTTCCACCTGCCACAACTGAATTATCAGCGCGTAGATCGCCCTCCAGAAACTTATGATCGTCGCACATTTAAGACTGGAGATGCGATCTTTATCGGGGGACTCTTCGTAATTGGTCTGACAGGCTATTTGCTGGAAGGGTCACGCATTGCTCACGATCATCCGGTCACTATGGTGTGGTCGCCTGTTGGTTCGCTTGTCGCACGGCTCTATTTGCTATTTGGCCTGACACCTCCTCAGCTCGTAATTAGCCACATGACATTGTGGTGGATTCACGTCTCACTGGCGCTGACATTTGTTGCTTATGTTCCCTTTTCCAAAGCCGTCCATATCCTCGCCGATTTCGCCAATCTCATCTTCCGCGATCAGCAAGCGGGTGTGGCGCTACCACCAATCCCGGAAGAACCCGCGCCTGCGCACCCTGGATACCGCACTATTCAGGATTTCACCTGGAAACATCTGCTCGATCTCGATGCTTGCACGAAATGCGGACGCTGCCATATAGCCTGTCCTGCCCGTGCTTCCGGTGCGCCGTTATCACCACGCGATCTGATTTTAGACCTGCGCGATCATGCCGATGAGCAACTCAGCTTCAAAGCGTGGTTAAGTCAGCGCACTATTGTTACAGAGGCAGAGAGTGAGCAGCATGATAATACCACGCCTCAGTTTCTCAAGCACGTAGCAGGGGGTGTGATTAAAGCAGAGACGTTGTGGGCTTGCACCACCTGTCGCGCCTGCGTAGAAGCCTGTCCGGTTGGTATCGAACATGTTCCTATCATTGTAGAGATGCGCCGTAGCTTGCTCGATGAAGGCGAGATGGATCCCAAATTGCAGGAGGCACTCACAAATCTGGCAAAATATGGCAACTCTTTTGGCATTTCAGATCGCTTGCGGGCGAAGTGGACGAAAACTTTACCGTTTAAGATTAAGGATGCCCGCAAAGAAGCCGTCGAGTATCTCTGGTTCGTTGGTGACTTCGCTTCTTATGACCAGCGTGTCCAGGAGATTACCCGCCAGGTAGCCAAAGTGTTTCAGCGCACCGGTCTGGATTTCGGTATTCTCTATGAGGGAGAACGCAATACGGGCAATGATGTACGGCGCGTTGGCGAAGAAGGGCTTTTTCAGATGCTGGCGGAGCAGAACATGAAATCGCTGGGGAAAGCGACCTTCAAAACTATCGTCACAACAGACCCCCACAGCCTGAATGCGCTACGTAACGAATATGGGCAGCTAGGTGGCAACTACGAAGTCATTCACTACACTGAGCTACTGTGTCGCTTGATTGAAAGCGGTCAATTACGCTTTGAGCAACCGCTCTCTTATCATGTCACCTATCACGACCCCTGCTACCTGGGACGTTATAATCGCGTTTTTGATGCGCCTAGAGATATTATGAAAGCATTGGGGGTGCGCGTGACGGAGATGGGCCGTTGCCGCGAGAATAGTTTTTGCTGCGGAGCTGGTGGCGGGCGCATCTGGATGACCGAAACGAACGTGCAGGAACGTCCAAGCGTGAACCGCATTCGTGAAGCTGTGGCGCTAGGCGATGTGGATTACTTTGTTGTGGCCTGTCCAAAGGATGTGACGATGTACCAGGATGCCGTAAAAACATCTGGGTATGAAGGGCAAATCGTCGTTAAGGATGTTATCGAACTCGTCTATGAGGCACTCGAAGCACAACCGGCAGCATCAAGTACATCGGTTGCGGGAGAAACGCAAGTATGAGAAGAGGGAAGAGCTATGCATTGCCCATATTGTGAAGTCGAGGGACCACGTCCACTGCTTCATGCTCACCTTGCAGAACAGCACGGCGATAAAGTTGTCGTTCGGCGTGATGAGCAGGCGGGTAAGCTCTTTTATCGTCTGGACTGCCCGCGTTGCGATGAATATAGTGAGCGCGAGGTCAATCCGCGTGGATGCGATCGGACTTTTTTGCAAACGTTTGAACGCGAAATACACCTGGTTGCTTTCGATCTATTGTTATATCATCTTGAGGCCGCGCACGAATAAACAATGCGGCTCATACGACAAATAAACTGGAGGATATTGTGGGAATAGCGAATGGCTGTAATATCCCTGATGATCTCTATTACCTGATAGACAAACACATCTGGGTACGACACGAAACCGATATGGAGGTGACGGTAGGTATCACCGATGTGGCTCAGCATCTGGCGGGCAAAGTCATCGCGGTTAGCCCTAAGAAAGTGGGAAAGGTACTCACAAAAGGGCAAAGCGCGGGAACAGTAGAGAGCGGCAAATGGGTCGGGCCAGTGCCGGTGCCGGTGGGTGGTGAACTGGTGGCGATTAATAGTGCGCTCAAGGCGAATCCGGGGCTAATCAATCAAGACCCCTATGGAGCAGGATGGATTGTCAAACTCAAACCGCTAAACTGGACTGAAGAGTGCAAAGAACTTGTCACAGGCGATCAGGGTATAACAGTGTATCAGCAACTGCTGAACGAAAAAGGCATTGTTTGCCAGTAAGCGATTGTCGCAGCAGTTGAGCCATAGCTATATCCTCTCTCTATGCCTGTTTATAACGTGAAGGGAAGGACAGTATCGTGACTTCGCACATCTATCGTGGTTGTGAATTTCCGATGCGTTATCTCTATGATGTTGAGCGCGATGTCTGGATACGACGCGACGAGGATGGCAACGTCACGATGGGAATGACCGATCCGGCGCAGGCGCAATGTGGCAAATTTGTGCATATACGTTTCAAGGGAGTTGGTCGCAAGCTTCAGCGTGGACAAAGTGCCGCAACTATCGAGAGTGCCAAATGGGTTGGGCCGTTTCCAACTCCACTGAGTGGTGAAATCATCGCTACGAATGAGGCGGGATTTAAGCACGATATTTTGTTGGCAAACAAAGACCCTTACGATGCTGGTTGGATGATTCGGTTGAAGCCTGCACAGCTAGAAGAAGAGTGGGCATCTCTCCTGACACACGAGCAGGCATTCGAGCGGTACCGTGAGAAGATTACCGAGCGCAACATCCAATGTTATCGCTGTGCTGGCTGACAGATAGCTATTCTATGAGAGGAAAGGCAAGCAAAACTTGCAGGAAAAGGCAGGAAGTAGAGTAAAGCGTATGAGTTTTCGTGTTATTGATGCTGGTACTGTCTCCTGGCTCGATAGCCAGGTCATCTACCATGCTGTCGCTGCGTCGATGAGTGAGACAAGCGACGGTGCGCTCACACTGGTAAATCCATCTACACCATATGTCTGTATTGGATACCATCAGGAGTTAGAGAAAGAGGTAGATGTTAAGTATTGCAGAGAACATGGACTACCGATGACACGCCGCCAGGTTGGAGGTGGCGCGGTCTACCTGGATAAGCATCAGCTTTTCTGGCATATCATTGTGCCTCGATCACAAGCACCATACCGTATTGAAGAAGTTTATACACGCTATCTCGCAGGCCCAGTCAATGCGTTGCGAGCAATGGGCATTCCTGCCGTGCATCGTCCGGTAAACGATATACAGGTTGAGGGACGCAAGATTGGCGGCACTGGAGCAGCTACTATTGGCGACGCTATGGTTGTGGTTGGTAGCCTGATCTTTGACTTTGATTACGAACTGATGGCCCATGTCCTCAAGGTACCATCGGAAAAATTCCGTGATAAGGTCTACCAGAGTTTGCGTGAATATTTGACGACCATTCGGCGAGAATTAGGAGCCAATGCACCAACCTGGGAAGAAGGCAAACAACTTCTGGTTGCCAACATTGGCAAGGCACTCGGACAAGAGATGCAGTATAGTACACTGACAGAACATGAACACATAGCAATGGCTCAATGGCGTGAGACATTGACGAGCGAGGAGTGGCTCTATCAGCCAGGTGGCTTGCAACGTCGTGGCGTCAAAATCGCCGAGGGACTGCATGTCCGCGAAGCAGCCTATAAAGCGCCAGGCGGACTTATCCGAGCGACCATACGCACGCGCGAGCAAACGCTCGATGCGGTAACACTCAGTGGCGATTTCTTTATGTATCCGCAGGATAGCCTCTCTACCCTGGAACGTGTTCTTGCTCAAACCCCCTTACAAGAACAGGCACTACGTGAACGCGCCACTCTCTTCTGGCAAGATCACCAGATACAGACACCGGGTGTGACTCCCGAAGATATGAGCAGGGTTATCATGCTAGCAGCAGGTGAGCAGGAGGCTTAACATTGGTGTTGATCGTGCTGACAGAATGATGAAGGATACGCAGATTGCGCATAAGTGTACGTGTATAAAATAACATGCGTTCTATACATCGAATGTCAGCTCGTAAATTTGACATTAGTCTAGTAGTATCAGCGGAGAATCATCCGCAGAAGGAGCTTATGCTATGGATACTCAGACAGAAGGCCAGGTACAGATGCCTGCCAGCGAACTTGACCGCATTATACGTGAGAAGGTGGATGCCTACCTACAGGAGAAAGAAGCCGAGAAAGCTGAGCGTATCCCTAAGCTTGCGATTATCGCCACAAAGGGAACACTTGACTGGGCTTATCCTCCACTGATCCTGGCTACTACTGCGGCGGCCCTCGGTTGGGATGTCGGCATCTTCTTCACGTTCTATGGCTTGAACATCATTCACAAAGAGAAGAGCAAACATCTAAGCGTTGCTCCTCTCGGCAATCCAGCCATGCCGATGCCAGTACCCAACATCATTGGGGCCATTCCAGGGATGACCGCAATGGGAACCCAGGTCATGAAAAGGATGTTTAAGAGCCACAATGTCTCTTCCATCGACGAGCTATTAGAGATGGCCATAGACTCCGGCGTCAAACTGTGGCCTTGCGGCATGACTATGGATGTCTTTGGTTATAAAGCCAACGACTTCATCGAAGGCATCCAGGAAATCTGTGGAGCGACTCATTTCATCGGATATGCAAAGGATGCCAATGTCTCTTTGTTTATCTGATAACTGAGCTGGCATTCACCGCGCCCGTGCTTAGGCAGTGATGCGCGTGAGCTACGCGGGAGCGGTGAACCGGCCTCTACACAGGCTTTCTCCCCAAAGAATAGAAATATCAACATTGACAAAGTAGTATCGTTCTTGCGTGGCTTAGGGAGTGTTTGCAATGACATCCGAGCGCGTCTGCCTGAGTACTCTGCGTGGTATTTCAACACGGGTAGCTGCCATTCTTGATCGCTATCCAGCAGAGCGGGCTATCTGGGTACCGGCACCGGCCTTCGAGCGGTTTATGCATACGCTGTATTGGGATAACTTTGCCGATCTTGATCTCCACCTGCTCGATGGGCTGAATGCCAGTGATTACTGTGATTTGATTGACGAGCTACGCGCCTACAATGCATACCTACAGCGCCAGCGTGAACGGGTTTCTCGTTTTCATCGGGCATATCGCAACTGGATTGAAACACGCGAGAAAGAGCTTCCTGCCGAATATCGAGAGCAATTGCGCTGCTGGCATCAGTGCTATGGATCATACGACTACTATCGCATTACAGGACTGGCTACGCAGAGTGGCTACCAACGCTTTATCGCCAACCCGCAATGCTCTATGGATGCCTTTGAGCGTGCATTTGCTGAACTGGCAGAGCAGCGTGAGCGCGAACGGGCCTGGCGCAAACAAGCCAAAGCAGATTGGTGGTCGAACACGACGTACATACGTGATGGAGGACAGACGCTCATTCAGATAGAGCAAGCCTTGCGATACCTGGGCCTCGCTCCAGGCGCGACGTTTGACGAGATCAAGCAGGCTTATCGAGCGCGAGCGAAAGCCGTACATCCCGATAAGCAGGGAGAAGACTCCACTGCGCAGATGGTTGTACTAAATCGGGCATATGAACTGCTTTGCCAATTTTATCATACCGTAGCGTCCGAGGTATCTGGAACAGGGAGATAGTTATGAGCATGGAACTGGAAGTTGTGATCGAAAACTGCGTCAGGACATTGCAGACTCATCCTCAACGTTCCCGTGAAGAAATGGCCTCACTACTTAACCAGTGGGAGGAGATGGGCATTATCAATCGCCAGATGCGAGCGTTGATTGTACAGCAATTACGGAAAAATCAGCTAGATGCGCATATTTCTTCTCAAAACGCTCCATCCGTAGAAACTAATTGATCGTATCTGGCTCATTTGAGAGCAACGCCCACAATAGTTTGTGGGCGTTGCTATTTTCTATTCTGTATAATTCGCTTATCTTGCGCTCAAGCGCCGTTACGGTTTTGAGGTAAGTTCTCGCGTGAACATACGGGTGGCGGGACGATACGGACGCAGCATCCAGAGGGGGCGGCGCAGACCGTCGGCACGCGGCTGCGGGCGCGTCATTGCCATCCACTCTTTATAGATCTCATAGGCTCTGGCAGGATCAACCGAGATGTCACCATAGCGATCACCGGCTTGCGCAGGCGTGACCGTCACTTTCTGGTGCCAGCAGTGCATACCGCTGACCGGATCAGGATGCACTGGAAAGGTCATGTTCTGATGCACACCGGCCTCGCGCCAGAAGATGCGTGACGAGTCAGGGTCTTTACTCTCATAAGGTTGCACACCCTCGATTTGTCGCATGTGCCAGATGCCATCCTCTCCTCGTTTCAGCGCGACCTTCGCCGAAGACCAGCGATCTCCTCCCTTGCCCGTCTCTAAGCGCCAACGCCCCATGTGATGCGAGCAAGCAACCACACCAGGACGAATGCCCTCCGTCACCCAGGCACGATTGACATAGTAGCCAATGTCTGTTGTCACGCGCACAAGATCGCCACTCTGCACACCAATACGCTGGGCATCGTTGGGATGAATCCAGACGGGATTGGCATTCGAGATTTCGTTGAGCCACTTGGCATTGTGCGAACGCGTATGAATTAGCGTGGGCAGGCGGAACGTGGGAATGAGCAGGTATTCGCCCTTCTCGTGATTGATGTTGGATGGATGCACATGGCTATGCGTATAGCTTGGTACTACGCCTTCGGGCCACCCCCACTCTTTCATCGTCGCCGAATAAAACTCCTGTTTGCGCGAAGGCGTTGGGAAACCTTCAACAGCGTTACCATCGACCATCACACCAACGTTGACGCCATTTTTGCTGATGACACCACTGCGCTGATCAATCTCCGCCCCCGACAATAATTCTGGCTTGACAGCCTGTTCATTTAGCTTGAAGACAGGAGCAAGGGCTTCGGGAACGGTGAACGCGCCATACTTTTGCATGTAGCCGAGAGGCGATAGCCCTTCTTGAGCCGCCGCTTCTGGCAGACCTGGCACGCTATTCTCGAATATCCAGCGATAATACTCTTCAATTGTCAGCTTTCGGCCTGCGCGATAGGGCGACTCGAAGTACTTGCGAATACCCAGGCTGCCATCAGGGTCGATACGCCAGGAAAGCTCAATCCAGAACTCGTCCTCTTCCCAGACCTCGCCCGGATTAGCCTGATGGGTAAATTCTATCTTTTCCCCGTGTCGCTCTTTATAGACACGCATCACCGGCTGACGGAAACCAATCCAACGGGCGGCGTGCGTCTCCTGACTCATCAGGTCGTGCCGCTCGTTTGCCAGGCCCATCGGCAACACGTAATCAGCGTACCACGCGGTCTCATTCCAGGTCGGCGTGAGGGCTGCGTGTAGCTCAACCTGCTCTTCGTTGGTCAGCGCCTCAATCCAGGCCGTGCCATCGGGATTCGTCCAGACGGGATTATAGACGCGAGTGAAGTAGGCAGAGAGTTTGCCGCGCCGCTCCTTGAGGAAGTAGGGTAAAAGAATGCTCATCTCGTAGTTTGCCAGCGGATATTCCGGCGGGTAGAGTAGCTCGTTCCAGACCTCAGAGGGTTTAGGTTTGAGGAAAGGTGCTGGCACAAATTTGTTCCAGCTATAGGGGGCCGTACCACCTGGCGTGCCGATGCTGCCGGTCAAGACAGAGAGGAACCATAATGCGCGTGGCACCTGCCAACCGCCCAGATTGCCCGCACTGGCCGCCCGCCACGTATGGGCAGCAAACGCTGTTCCAGCATGACCAATTTGACGCGCCATATCGACGATCATCTCCGCCGCCACACCACTCTCTTGCGCCGCAAATTCGGGTGTATACTCGGCGTAGAGGTCAAGCAG
>JAJZEJ010000778.1 GCA_021828635.1 Chloroflexota bacterium | reverse complement strand
ACAAAGTGGAATGGGACATGCTATCACTATTGGCTCGCCTTTGCGCATGTCTCCGTCTAATACCTTTGGCGATATTGAGGCTTACTCCTGCAATGGTACGCCGGTAGATTGTGTTAAGCTTGCTGTATAGGATTTAGCGCCCTTTATGAGTGCTAAATCCTGCATCCGGTTTGCTAGCCGCCTTTCGGTATTAGAGAAAAGTATGGATAGTAAACAAATAGAACAATATCTTGGGTTTCTGGGCCAAAAGCTTGATGAAATGCAAACCAAAGCCACTATCATCTTGCTAGGTGGGGCGCTTATGATTACTCAGATAGGCAATCGCCAAACAACACAAGATATTGATGTTGTCATTGCGGCGAATGATCGTCATACGTACCAGATAGTTCAGCAGGCCATTCAACTTGTTGCTAAGGAAAAAAAGCTCGCTCCTACCTGGATGAACGATGATGTTACACTTATCGTTGATCAAGTTGAAAAGCCTAAATCACCAAGACATTGGAAAACCTTTTCAAATTTAGCTGTATATGTTCCTGAGTTTGAGTACATTCTGGCTCTCAAGCTATTTTCGGGACGGCTTCAAGACGATCATGATATCCAGGCACTCTCTCAAAAACTTCGCGTTCACACAAAGGCACAAGCCTGGTCAATTGTGAATATGTATATACCAAACATCCAACTTAGCATGAGGAGTAGGAATACTATTGAAACTATAGATCGTTGCTATGTTAAATGAAAGGTAAAAGCGATGGAATCTCCACTACCTTATCCTATACATCCTATAGCCGATGCGGCAGCACTTATCTATCAGGGAGAAGATCCCTGGTTTGCTCTCGGTTGCTTTCTCCATGATTGGTGGTGCTATGCCATAGACAACCGCCATGATCTTGTTGACAAACAACCTGCACCTGCTACGACACAAGAAGGCAAACGTTGGGCGGCATTTTGCGCGGCGGTAGTCGAGGAACTTTGCGCCAGAACAAGTTTTCCCTGTCCTGCGTGGACAGAGCAACAGGACTACTTTCTCGAAGAACCCTGGTTTTATTATCCACAAGAATCACAGCGCAATTGGTTAATTACCACCACACCGGAACCGTTCAAGCGTCGTAACATTTTTGTCGGTGGAAGTGTTCTTGATAATAAATATGAGCTTCAACGGATGTTTGGCTCAAAACCCAAATGGACTGTTTGGTCAGAT
Organism: Chloroflexota bacterium; assembly: GCA_021828635.1. The sequence goes on along the minus strand of JAJZEJ010000778.1, from coordinate 7,897 downwards.
CAGGAACTACAGAACCTGTTGGCATCAGGGGAAGTGAACTAAATTCCTCTTCCTGATTCAGGCTAAATAGAGTGTTCGCTATCCCTTTCGTCCATTGCTAGCGTCTCTTGCATGGGGGCGCTATGCTAGTAATAGAGCTACTTCATCAAAGCACACCACACAGTCATCGATGACCACCGGATGAAACGCTAACTCTACGTGCTACGTTACAAATATGTCGGGTTGTCCCTATCCGATGGCGTGGCACATGTTTCTTTATGTGTCTCCACTTATCTAATGTTTCGACAATAAACCATACTGCATATATATTCGAGGTTATTGATGTCCAGTACAACAGGCAATAGCGGGGCGTTAGAGGCTGTGCATACCTCCAAAATGCCTTCACCAGATACAGAGTCTGAGCAGCCTGATAACCAGTTGCAGGATGAAAGTGCCGCGCCCGCTTCCGCACTGGATGAGACACCAATCATGGATGCCACCACAGAACCAAGACAACAGGCTCTACCAGGCAAAACAACTGCTGATGTGGCCGATCAGCCCACTTCTGTCGTCGCTACACCCACCACTGAGACCATAGATATGGCTAATCAAACAACTGCTGTTGTACCTACACCCACTACAGACACTACGGCTCACGAAGAACCAGAAGATAGAGCCAATCAAACAACTGCTATCGTGGCAGCTGCAACAACCATTGAACCGCGCACCGACCCTGTTCCTCGTTTGCGTATGCCACGTATACCACGTGTGTCACATATATCTCGTCCGCCTGCACGCTATCGCGGCATCTCACTGGCCTTGTTATTAATCTTCTTGCTCGGTCTGCTGGTACCTTTTATTTTCTTCGTTGGCTACACCGTCAATACCTATAACACCTATCTTGCGCTGCGTAGCCATGCCAGTAGCGGTATACACCATCTATTGGATGTCAAAAACATCTTTACTGGTACGAGTGGACATGCCTCCAACCTGTTCGATACAGCGAAGCTACAACAAGCCAGAAACGATTGTGTAGAGGCAAGCGCCGATTTGCAGCAGGTACAACAGCTTATTGAACATACCTCGCTCATCAATACCGTCGCAACCTATTTACCACAGTATCGTCCACTGGTTGAGACAGCCAATGCCGCCAGCATTATCGGCGAAGATACTGCCAAGATCGGCGTGATTGTCTTCACGAATGTCCAGACAATGGCTCCTAATTTCAAAGGTACTTTGCTCAGTAATACCAAAACGCAGGCACCTCTGATTACTCCGGCCAATTTGCAAATGATCGGCACAACCATCGATAGTATTTTACCATTGTTGAAAAATATTCAGACGCAGGTACCACATCTCTCACTCAATGCCTTACCATCCAGTATGCTGAGCGTCAAACAGAAGACCGAACTTGAGCAGTTTTTGCCGCTCCTACCCACAGCAATTACCCTCCTGGCGCAAGGACGCTCGATGCTTAGCTCTATAGGCTGGTTGCTTGGTGTTGGTACCCCGCGCACTTTCCTGGTACAGACAATGGACCGCGCTGAACTACGTCCCACGGGGGGCTTTACCGGCCAGTATGGCACGCTGACGATTAATGGTGGGCGCGTCGAGCCATTTTCGCTGCAAAATATCGCTCTGGTCGAATATGCTGGTAATAATCCAACTGTCGGCAATCTGGCTCCTGCGCCCTATCAATCCTGGTGGCCTTTTGCTAACTGGGGTCTGCGTGACTCCAATCTCTCGGCTGATTTCCCAACCTCAGCCAAAATTGCCATCCAACGTTTTGCCGACGAAATGGGCCAGCATGTCGATGGCGTGATCGTTTTTACACCCTTCTTGATCGAACATATCCTTCAGATCATCGGCCCAATCCAGATTCCCGGCTATAACGAAACCATCACGGCCCAAAATCTGGAAAATCGCCTGCACTATTATCAACTAGATAATGCCGGTATTCGCAAGGAAGAGATTGTTGAACATGTCAATAATCCCGCTGTGGCACGCAAGCTCTTTACCTCACGTGTAGAACACGTCATGCTCGATAAAGTACGCACTGAGTCACCGACGACCTTGCTGGCAATTGCACGCGAGGCGTTACATAACTTGCAGACCAAAGACCTGCAAATCTACTTTAGTAATCAGCAGTTAGAGAACCTGCTGATCAAATATAACGACGCAGCGCAAATTCATACTTCGACTAGCCATGACGGCCTTTTCGTCGTGCAGGCCAATGTCAGTGCCAGCAAGGCATCGCAATATGTGCGCACCAGTATTCAGGACACAGTGACATTGAATGCGCAAGGGGGCGCGACCCATGTAATGCAGTTGCACCTGGACTACACACAGATTGCTTCGGTGTACGGTCTGGACACCTACCGCGACTATGTGCGCGTCTACGTGCCACCGACGGCAAAATTTCTATGGGGCGATGGTTTCGATACCGGCCAACCGCTCTGCGATGGTCCCTACGCAGCCTGCCCCGCCAATGGCATCTATCCTGGCGATGAACTGATCTGTCCCACCGGCCAGTACCATGCTGGTGCCTCCGCGCCTATGCTCAATGATCCCTACACTGGTGAATGGCACCCGCTAGATACTATCGGCCCACCCACCAACTTCACCAGTGACATGCCAGGGCGTGCGATGTTTGGCGGTTACATCGTCGTGCCGAAAAACTGTAATATGACGGCTACCCTCTCGTGGTACGTACCACCAAGCGGGCATCACCCCTATCAACTGCTCATACAGCGTCAGGCGGGTACCCTTCCAGAATTGGACCTGACTATCCTGCCGACCCCTGGCGACTGCTCATCGCTGCAAACAATGGGTATGCACTTCGATGGCATCATGACCGAGGATATGTCCTTCACACCACCCAGCACACAGAAAACCGCCACTCTCACCACTTCCTGCTATCCACAACCAGGCGTATGATATCGTAGGGACGTGATGACGAATTTTCATCATACTTTTGGAGGTATGATGACCCTGGCTATTGACACTGACACAGGCTAACACATATCATAGACTTGTCGAAATCGTCACCGAAACCGAAAAGCCTTAGAGCATTTGTTACAGGCTCTCACGGTATCTTTTTTATTTCTTTTTTGTTAATGTAGTTGTATGATGTAACGGGAAGAGTGTGGAAGATACGTGTCCATCGAACAAGCCGCTGTATTAAGCATTATACGCAACGAGCATACCTATACATTCCGTTTGGATCTTCCCGACGGTGCTTCGCCCAATGGACAGGAACAAAGTAGCGAACTCTCAACGGAAAACTCCGAGCGGTTGCGTCGCCTGCTCCAGCAAGCAACACAGGCCATGTCAGCCGCCATGCAGGCCGAAGCTCGTCGCCAGACGGTCAAATTGAGCAATGTGAATGATGCTCTCATCGCACTGGGACGTTTCCTCTTTGAAACGCTGCTCCCAGCACCTTTGCAAGAGGCATTGCGCCATCTTGAAATACCGCTTATCTTCTCAACGAATACCCCTGAAATCCCCTGGGAATTGCTTATTGATACCAACGCACGCGCTAATCGCTATCTCAGTCAGACGCTCAGTATGGCTCGCCAGGCACAGAAGGCCCACGACACTGGCACCCAGCGTGCGCTCTATCCCGACCGTCCCACTCGTCGGTTGGGTGGACGCCGCGAGCAGCAAGGACTCTCCATCCTCTTCCTGGTCAATCCCACCAGCGACCGCTCTACCGCCGAAGAAGAGGTCGCAACTCTGAGTACAACGCTCCCGGAATCTATTCAGCGCATCATTCTTTATCGCCAGAATGCCAATCAATTAGAGATGCGCATGCGTATCAGTGCCGAAGCACCACATGTCATTCATTACGCTGGCCCTTATCCATTAGTTAATAGCATGAATGATCCTGTGCTGGCCCTGGCCGGTAACTCACGGCTGGATGCAAACGCTATCGAGCAACTTTTCCAAGCACTACCCAAGCATCCCCTCATGTTCCTCAGCTATTATGAGGATGAGCGTGCCAACGCTAGTAGTAATGGGCAGAGCCGAGGCAACAATGCCACACCGAGCCAACAAGAACGCGATGAAGGTATGGAGCGCCTAGCGAGTAGCCTGCTGAATGCTGGAGCAGGTGCGGTGCTGATGGCACGTTGGCCTATCAGTACACTACGCGCCCGTGAATTTAGCATCCTGTTCTACCAGGACATCGCCGATGGTCTGCCATTGGGCGAAGCATTACGCCGCACCAGAACGGCGTTGGCCCAGTATCGTCCCGACGACACTGCCTGGATGAGCTATGTTCTCTATGGCGACCCGACGCAACGCCTCGTTACCGCATCGCCTGCCAATAAAGAGCGTTCGGCAGAGCCGCGCCTCGATATCTTCGATGATAGTCAGATCATCGCGCCGCTCTTCGCATCGGGCCATGCGCCCGACCGGCGTTTCCTGCGCAACCTGCTGGATATCGCCTTTGCCGAGGCCCGACGGATGCGCAAAGACTATCTCGGCACGCCACACCTGTTTATCGCCCTGACCAAGCTTGATGGTGGCTGCACTCAGGATGCCCTGCGTACTTTGGGCTTCTCGCCGCGCCAGGTACGCGACATGATTCGCCTGGCTCTCGGTTCCGGCAAAGCAACCAGTGAAACACCCATTCTGCCGACACGGCGCTGTAAAGAAATCCTGATTACCGCCGAACGCAATGCGATGGCTTCCGGTTCTACCATCGTTGATGAGCGTGCGGTCGCGCAGGCCGTGTTGAGCGAAGGTGATGGCGTGACATATGAACTGCTCACAAAAATGGGCATCAATCCTACGCAATTCATCGAAATGGTCCTTTCCAGTAATGCCCATGCCTTGCTCGAACTCGTTCCTGCGGTCGAAGCCAGCCCGGAAGCTATTCCCGCCGATCTCCCTGGTGCCAGCCCCGACGGACTGGCAAAGGGTGGTGGCTCCGTGTTGGAACGCCTGGGGCGCGATCTGACGAAGCAGGCCAGTTCTGGTCAGTTGACCCCGCTCATTGGACGCGAAAAAGAGATTCGCCTGCTCATGCAGACGCTGATGCTTAAAGACCGCAATAACCCCATTCTGATCGGCGACTCCGGCGTCGGCAAAACTACCATCGTGAGCGGTCTGGCTCAAAGGATTGCCGATGGCAAAATCCCACCAGAACTGCGTGGCAAACGCCTGATTGAACTTTCAGCCAGTTCACTGGTCGCTGGCACCAAATATCGCGGCGAGTTCGAGGAACGCCTGCTCAATGTGCTGGAAGAGGCCGAAAATAGCGGTAACATCATACTCTTTATTGATGAGATGCATCTGCTCATTGGTACGGGCCGCGCAGCCGATGGTAGTATCGATGCCGCTGGTATCCTCAAGCCTGCTCTGGCGGGTGGGCGTCTGCGCTGTATCGGCGCGACTACACCGCAAGAGTATCGCCTGATTGAGAAAGATGCGGCGATGGAACGCCGTCTACGCCCCATCATGGTTGAGGAACCCTCGACTGACGAAGCAATGGAGATACTCAAAGGTATGCGTCCGCTCTATGAGCAGCATCATCATGCCAGCATCGCGGACGAGACGCTAAAAGCTGCCATTCAGCTCTCGGTACAATACCTGCCTAACCTGCGCCTGCCCGATAAAGCCTGTAGCATTCTCGATGAGGCTTGCTCACAGGCGCGTGTCTTTTCTATTGAGCAGGATGAACAGAACGAGCAAGAGGTTACACCCATTATCACGCCCGCCATGATTGCCGATGTCATTGCGCAACGTACTGGCATTCCGGTTCGCGCCCCCGGTCAAGAGGAACGCGACCGTTTGCTTAGCTTGGAGGCTCGTTTGCGTGAACGGATTATCGGCCAGGATGAAGCTGTGCAGCGTGTTTCCCAGGCTATCCAGGTCGCACGTGCCGGTTTGAAGCAGCGCAGTCGCCCGGTTGGTGTCTTTCTCTTCCTCGGTCCCACCGGTGTCGGCAAGACTGAACTAACACGCGCTCTCGCTGCAGAAGTCTTTGGTTCTGAAGAACACCTGATTCGCGTGGACATGTCTGAATACATGGAGAAGCACGCTGTCTCGCGCATGGTCGGTGCGCCTCCCGGCTACGTCGGTTATGACCAGGAAGGCCAATTGACTGGTAAGCTACGCCGTCGCCCGCATAGTGTTGTTCTATTGGACGAAATCGAGAAGGCGCATCCAGAGGTTTTCGATCTCTTCTTGCAGGTCTTTGATGCCGGGCGTCTGACTGATGCGCAGGGTCACACCGTCGATGCTCAGCACGCGATCTGGATTATGACATCCAATGTTGGCTCAGACCTACTTGGTCGTTCCACGCTCGGTTTCAACACCGTTGCTAAGAAAAAAACTGCCGATGAGATGCCGCGTGAGCGTTTGATGGAGCGCCTGCGCGAAACATTCCGCCCAGAGTTTCTGAACCGTATTGATGAGATTGTCATCTTCCACCCGCTCGATCAGAACCAGATACGCGCCATCACGCACCTGCAAATGAACGAACTGGGAGCGCGTCTGCTTGAGCAGGGTCTTCTTCTGCATACCGACGATCTTGCCATTGAACTGCTTTGCCGCGAGGGCTTTAGCCAGACGCAGGGAGCCAGACCACTACGCCGCACCATTGAACGCCTGCTAACCGTGCCGCTGAGCCTGCGTATCCTGCTCGGCAACATTCCCAAAAACGGTGAGGTGCGTGTCAGTGCCAGCGATAATCAGCTCGACATTGATATCTGTGAACCCGCCGACCTGCTCGTCGAAGAGGAAGTTATTGTCGATGATGTCGAAGTAAGCGAAATATAAACTATTATGAACTCGTAGGGGCCAATTGATCGCGCCCGTGCGTGGGCGTCGAATCGTTAGGGGTGGTTGGCACACACAGGCGCGATCAATCGGTCCCTACGAGTTCTTATAAATATATGCTCGTGTGTCCATTTTGCGTTGCATGCCGCTCAGGGCCATATAGCGGATTGTGCCAAAGACCGGGCGTTCGGGCGGCCAGGGGCGATCATGTTTGCCGCCAATTGCCCAGGCAATACCTGTGTAGCCATTGGCATCGCGCCCATCAAGCTCGTACTTATCATTGAGATAGACGGCATTCTCAAAAGCCTCTTCCGGCGTGGCCGTCCACTCCAATATCTTCTTTGCCCAATACATGCGCATGTAGCCGTGCATACGTCCCGTTCGCAGCATTTCACGCTGACAGGCATTCCATAATGCATCATGCGTCTTCGCTTGCTCCAGTTCTTCTCGCGTGTAGAGCCAGGGGCGTGCATCACTAGTATGCTTACGCAACGTCTCCTGCCCCCAACGTGGGCAACCCGCCAATGTATCATACTGGGGATTGCGCAATGCAAAGTTCACAGCCAATTCGCGCCGCACAATCAATTCTTCCAGGTAAGCAGCACGCCCACCACTCACATCGATACGGGCGCTACCCGTCTCAGGTGGTACATACTGCTCAATTGTCCAGGCTACCTGCTGCGCCGCGATTTGCCCAAAGTGCAGATAGGCCGATAGCTCACTGGTACCGGCCAGTGCAGGCTCATTACGCTGCTCACCATAGCCCGCTAAACGGTCCTGTATAAACAGGCGCAAATGACGCTGGCCTTCGTCGTAGCCACCACGAAAGGCTGCCGATGGCCCAACACTACGATCAATGCTCAAACTCTCCAGGTAGCTGAGCGGGTTATCGACCGCGCCGACATCGCATGGTGCTTGCTCCAGTGGGTGCATGGGGTCCAGGTCAACAATGGGTTGCAGATAGGTCGGCAACAACTTTTGTAGTTTGGGGCGCAGAGTGCGTGCTGCCCATTCCTCTTTGGGAAAATACTTGCTTGGCACTACGACATCGGCATCGACACAGACAAACGGTACCGTTAGTCCTTGCGCAACCTCTTGTCGCCACTGGCGCGGTGTGCGCAACTCACCCTCA
>JAJZEJ010000867.1 GCA_021828635.1 Chloroflexota bacterium | reverse complement strand
GTCTTTTAGCGGGATGGGATCAAGTAGTCCAACCGCTCTATATGGGAGCCAGTTGGACGACCGATGCACCATTTCGTGAAACTGAAGCGATGATTGCGTGGGGACGCGAACAGGGATTGCTGGCTATTGAAATGGAGACGGCGGCTCTCTACGCGCTGGCCGAGGCCAAACAGTACCCCATTGTCTGCTTCGCGCACATCACCAACCAGATGGCACAGCAAGAGGGTGACTTTGAAAAAGGAGCCGCCAATGGCAGTCTCACCGCGCTCTCGGTCATCTGGCAAGCGGCACGTAGCTGCCTCTACCCACGAATTAGGTAAAACGAGCTAGCGTCTCGCGCATCCAGGGTATGTGATAGATTTGCTCTGGCGTCAGCGTGGTGGGCAGGGGTGAGCGCACATGCTCTGCTTCCGCCGATTGCCGTGTGCAGGATTTGTGGAACACGTCGCAAACGGCATAATAGTTGCTGAGGCCAGGCATGACGATGGGCGAGCTGGCATCGGCAATTTGCTTGCGACCATCGGGAAAAGTAATGACACGCCGTGAACTCCTGGCAGGATGGGGACAGTGTCGGCACATGGTCGCTAATTGAAAGCTTTGCCAGCCCGCCAGGAAACGCGCCATCAGCAGCAAATGATGCATATGCGTGAAAGGGTCGGACTTGAAATCATAGTCAATACCATTGATGACCACAGTAAAGCCCGCTTGCTGCAATTCCAATAATGCGGCGATAGCCTCAAACGGTCTCTGGTTGGTGAAAAGTTGCACTTCGTCAATACACAGCAGGTCAATAGTCTCCGGCGTGATATGTTTGTGCGCGAGTTGCTCTTTAAGCATGTGCAGGCTATTAGAGGTGATGACCAGTGCTGGTGTGCGCTTAGCGGGGAAAGCGCGGCTCACTACAAAACCTTCTTCTGGCATGACACCTCGCTGGCGCTCGTCGCCGATGGCGTTGGCAGGCATCAGAAAGAGCGTGCGTAACCCCTGACGCTGCATATGCCAAGCAAAAAGCTTCATATTTTTGGTCTTCTCGGTCTGCATACTTTCGGCGTGAATACATAAAACAGGTGACAAACCTGTAGCCTTTATCTCATGATAAGCACGTAAGAGTTGTTGTTGCAGAACAGGCGGAGATGGTGTCACTAGTCGATCAAGTGCATTGACTTGCTCATATATCAAATAAAGCGGATACAATGGTACATCCAGGCTATATGGGTCGTGCTGCTCCCACGGATTATCCGCGAGTTCTGTGACCACCTCTGGCATCACGAGGTATTCTTCCACGAACAAAGTCCCCCATTGCTCTCAAGAATAGTGCTTGCTCTCTAGTCTAGCCCGTCTGGGAGAAGATTGCAACTCTTTGGGAAAGTATGGTACCCGCGAAGGATACCCTGCTTGCACTTTCCACAAATAGCCAGCGAGGAACGCCGAAAGGTAACGCTGCGGTAACGGAACAAGTTCTATACTCTTCACATGATGAACAACAACATCATCTTACATACATCCGATGATCTTAATAAAGGAAAAAATATCATGAGCATGGAGTCACAGGAAAGACAGCAATCAATCGCGCGTAGTCAAGCAACTCGTAGACAGCTTTTTGAGCGTCAACCACTGTCCATCGCTGGGAAGATCGCCTTCTGGGCAGCGGCTATAGGAACACTCGCAAGCATCGGCGGCGTCACGACGCTTATAATCCTGCACGTCACCCTTGCTCAGAATACTCTCATTAGTCTGGTGTGCTGGCTGATAAGCACAGGCATTCTCGCCAGCAGATTCCGCTGGGCATCACTGGTAAGTACCCTCACGAGCGGAATTATTCTCTACCTGCTCGCCAGGCAACCCTACGTAATTGAAAGTCTGACTCATCCCAATGGGCCAAACGGAGGCTATGGTCTCTTCGCGGGCAATGTGCTTGTAGTAACATGCGCTATCCTCGTGTTCACATGCAGTATCATCACTGTAGTACAAAATTATCGTAAGGCATAAATAATAGTTTCACCATCTCAGATGAATATCGCAAGCAAAAAAGGTATGGCAAATCCAATGATAACAACAACACGCGCAAGCATACAACAGATCGCAGGCATTGTGCTTCTGGCCGCCGGTTGGGGCTGGGTTGGCGGTAATTTCACGCCATCGAATGCACCATTGTGGAATTTTCTCCTGCACTGCATTTCTATCGTCATTCTGTTGATCTTGAGTATTGGCTTTTTTCGCGCTCCTGCTCAAGTAGAGGGATCGCAACGGGGCTGGATTATCGGTCTGCACATCTTCTCGGTGATTACGCTCATCGCCCTCATTGTCCTGATTATCCTGGGGCAGAACAACCCTGATCCCAACGCTGTCGGCGTCAAAACTCTCGCGGACTGGGTACCAACCATTATGGTAGGGCTAGGCGCTATTGTCTGGTTGACGATGCTACTGCCAATAGGGCGTAGTCATACAGCAACCAGCGCCGCCGAGTGAAACCAGACACCCACAAGGGATGTTGCTACATCTTATCGTGCCACTGAGGTGGGGCTTCATGTAGCAACATCCCTTGTGGGTGTCGTGGCCGCCTATCAAAGAATATTGACAATTATACGAATATAGAAAGGACCGGACATATGAACCTCAAGGCTTTTATACAGCGCCATCCTACTACGACTTACTTTGGCATTGCATTTCTCATTCCCTTTGTTGGCTTCCTCACAGTGATGCTACCCAGGCTGCTACGTGGTGAAGCTATACAACCGCTGGACGCGCTGCTTCTGTTTCCGGTCATGGAGCTTGGAGTTTTCCTGGCAGGTATTATTCTGACCAGGGTTGTCGATGGAAAGCGTGGCCTGAGAGACCTTTTCGCACGTATGGGTCACTGGCGAGTCGGTGCAAGTTGGTATGCAGCAGTGCTACTCACTCCTCCTTGCGTGCTACTGGTCGTGCTACTGACACTGAAAACCGTCGCTACGCCGCTTTTTAGCCCAGACTTTCATCTGGATGGTCTCGCATTTGGTCTGGTTGCAGGATTTTTCGAGGAGACCGGCTGGACTGGCTATGCTTTCCCCAAGTTGCGCTTGCAGTATAACGCTCTGACCGCCAGTATTATCCTCGGAGGATTATGGGGATTGTGGCATATGGCTGTCGTTGACCAACTGGGGGCAGCTGGTCCTCACGGTATATACTGGCTAGCCTTTTTTCTCAGCTTTGCCGCAATCTTAATGGCAATCAGAGTCCTCATTGGCTGGGTCTACTCAAACACAAAAAGTGTCTTACTGGCCCAATTGATGCACGCAAGCTTGACAGCTAGCTTGGTGATATTCAGTCCCGCGCCCATATCGCCAGCCAACGAGACATTGTGGTACGCAGCTTATGCCGTTGCTTTATGGATTGTTGCCACTCTTGTCATCATCGTGTATGGCAAACACTTCGTGCGACAGATGACACAGGTTAAGACAATCTAATACTGAGAGGGACATCAAGATGCACACAACACATCAGCACTCTCGTTCTCATCTATTCACAATTCGTGTCTGGGAGGAAGAGATCAGGAGCGGCCAGAGCGAGTGGCGTGGCAGAGTCCAATTGCTCACCAGTGGAGAGGTACGCTACTTCCGCGAGTGGATGGCCCTGGTGCCTCTTTTACACACAATGTTGGCAGAGTTAGCTGTTGAGCAAGAACCACAGCAATAACAGTATACTACAGATAACCCATGTTTTCTGCAAGAGGCACGGTTTGTTGTAAAAGCATCTGTGCCTCTTGTTGCTGACCAGCATCCCAGGCTTGCAGGGCCGCTTCCAGCCGCGTTCGCAACTGCTCTGACGGAGGTTGCAGCGTGGGATCGAGCAACAGACGCACATTGTTGATAGCTTCGCTCATCTTCTCCTGGACCAGCATCACAGCAAGTAGAAGCCACAATGCCGCCCATTGAAAGGGATTATTATCTACTTGCTGACGTTGCCCTTGCTCCATTGAACGCTTAGCAGCCATCTCAGCCTCAAGTAGATTGCCATCGCGCCAGGCGACCCAGGCATGATGAGCGATGAGAATATTATTATTCTGTACTATTCCAATAGCTTCAGCTTGCGTAAGCATGTTCCGTACCTGCTCTACCTGTCCACGTTGCCTGAAAACAAATGGCAAAAATGTCAGACAGCGAGCTTGCAACCAGGCGATACGCATGTTCTCGGCCATCTGCAAAGCTTTTTTTAGCAGTTTCTCCGCCTCATCAAGCTGACCAGCCCATAAGAGGGTCGTTCCAAGCGCAAAGTGGATAACCGCTAGCTGATGCTGATCACCCTTCTGCTGCAACTCTGTCAATGCAGTGCGCAAGACAAAGATTGTGTGTTCTGAGACCACGTAGCGATTACGCACAGAATCGCACATTGCCTTTGCGAGTGAAAGAAGTTTGCGCTGCTCTGGAGTACCATATTGCTCTACGGCAGGTTTGGCCCTTTCGATAGCTGCCATCATGTCGTCTACAGAGCCGCGCATCGGCCATATCTGAGCGAATTGAAGCTCTATCCATTCATTACTCCATGCTTCATCTAATGGTCCTACTACGCTCGTCAAAATTTGCTCCGCCTCTTGTAGCGCCTGTCGGGCATTGCTATGACAGATATCGTGCGGATTAGGCGAGACCTGATTCCAGACACTGGCTATTTTACGTCGCAAACGCGCCTGCCAGAGATATGCAGCCGATGGCACAATAGTCATTGCATGCTGATAGGATTGTCGAGCCTTCTCATAACGCCCAGTTGCCTGCAAAACATCGCCAAAATCCTCATATACCTGTGCAACAGCCTCCCATGCTAAATCCTGCTTTCCATGTTCGGATGGGCGTGCTTCGAGCAGGGCTATCGCTCGTTCAAAGGAGCGAATAGCTTCCAGGTTGGCATAGATACGAGAAGCAGCTTCTCCCGCTTGCTTGTAATAAAGCATAGCCTTCTCGGCCCGTCCCGCATGTTCATAATGGGTGGCAATCTGTCCACTGACGGTATCCAGGTCTCTGCCGTGTACCACTTCAATGGCCTCCGCTATGTGACGATGCAGCAGGCGGCGATGGGCAGAACTCATGGAAAGATAAACCTGCTCGCGCAACTTGTCGTGGCTAAAATCATAGCTATCAGCCGTTCCCGCGCCCTGTTCGCGTACAATACGCCGTTGCCATAATTCATCCAGTCCACGCACTACGTTATCTTCGCTCTGCCCACAAGCTTGCAGCAGCACAGAAAACGTAAAGGCCCGTCCGATGACGGCGGCCACATTCGCTACTTCGTGGGCTAGCGGAGAAAGTTGTGCAAGTCGTGCGGCAAGCACGGTCTGCACGGCAGGTGGCAGCATCGAGGCCGATGATGTGATTAGCATTTTGGGAGTGGATGATAGTTTTTCACGGTGTTCCAGGGTGGTAGTACGCGCCATCTCCACCACAAAAAGCGGATTGCCCTCCGTCTCGGAATACAACGTTTTGCTCACGTTTGCATCAAGTTGGTGGCCCAGAATATGTTCGGCCAGGGAGGTTGTTTCGTTGGCTGTCAGCGGCACAAGTGGAATTTCCGTCACCAGACCGTCGCGTTGCAGGGTTGCCAACCAGGCTAGCAGAGGATCAGATAGGGTTTCTCCGGCACGCATTGTTCCAATTAATAGGAAGCGTATCTGCGGTGAGAAGCGGCCCAGATAATACAACCACTGCAATGTTTCGTTATCGCACCATTGTAGATCATCGAGTAGCAGTAAAAGTGGTTGACGTGCATTCAGTACTACACGAGCGAGTGCCTCGAAGAAATGCTGACGTTGCCATCCCTCGCTCATAGGAGCAGGGCGCGGCAGTTTTGGGTGCGTGATAAACAGTTCCGGTAGCAGTCGCGCAATCTCTGTAAGCCAGAGCGCATCAAGGGTTAAGAGGGATGTTTGTAACGCATCTGAGCGCAACCAGGCCGTGACAGGCACGTAGGCCAGCCCTTCCAGAGTTGCATAACAGTGTGCGCTCGCGGTCGTCATGCCTTGCCGACTGACCCATAGCTCCATTTCTTCGGCCAGGCGTGTCTTGCCAATGCCCGCCTCGCCTGTGAGCAGCACGGTATGGAAGCGCCCATTGGCAACCTTACGCCATGCATCTTGCAGTTGCCGCCACTCTCCTTTGCGGCCCAACAAAGGCGGTGCCGCGCTGCGTGAAGGCAGAGGACTCGTCGATGTTGCGGAGTCGGTATGTGACTGCATGAGTGCTTCATAAGTTGCCTGCGTGGCCGCGCCTGGTTCGGTCGCCAACTCGCGTTCTAGCACGGTGGCACAGGTATGATAGACACGCAATGCTGCGGCGCGGTCGCCGCGCAGAGCATGCAAGCGCATAAGTTGACGGTAGGTAGCCTCGTGCAGGACATCCTGACGTAGAAGCTGCTGAGCTACGCGAATAGCCGTATCATAATCACGTTCCTCTTCCAAGAGCGCAAGCAGACGCTCCGCCGCTTTGAGAAATAGCTGTTGCCAGTAATCCCGTTCAGACACAATCCATTCATCATAACAACTGGGGAGTAAAGCGCCGCGATAAAGGCGCATCACTTGTTCAAGTGCATGCCGTATTGCAGTCATATCCTGGCTCTGTTCCGCCTGCTCGGCCTGGAGAAATGCCTGCTCAATATGCTGTATATCGAGCGTCCAGGTTGCTTCGGGCGTTGGATGCCAGTAAAGACTCTGTTTGTCGATGCGCAGAAAATGGTCGATGTCTGGTAGAGCCTGGCGTAATTGATAGAGCAGTTTACGCAGGCTGGCATACGCCCGTTCCTCAGTCGAGTCGGGCCAGAGGAGAAAAGCTAGGTGTGAGCGATCTTGAGGTGCGTTGCGGTGCAGCACGAGGTAAGCCAGCAGGGATTGTAAACGGGGGCTATTGATGGTTGTCACGGGAGCATCACCTGACATCAGCAGAAAATCACCTAACAGGCGTATGCGAAGAGTTGGAGTCACCTGGAGCCTCCTCATCGTTTTGCTTCAGTATAATCGCGTATGATCTCTTGCGCGGCGCGGATACCCTCGCGGGCGGCACCTTCCATAAAGCCTTGCCAGCGCACGGAACAATGTTCACCGGCAAAATGGATAGCTCCCTGGCGCATACCTTCATAGCCAGCAAAGAGCGTGTATTGCCCAACAGCCCAGCAGGAATAACTGCCACACAGATAAGGGCCTCCAGTGGGATAGCTCAAGGCTGCTATACCTGTATAATGGGCGCTAATACCGGGCAAAACACGCTCCAATTCTTGCAAACACTGTTGCGCGTACTGTTGAACTTGTTCCGAATCATGAGTAGTAGTATACGGCGCTCGTGATTGATAAGACGCGCCGGTGGCACCACCGGTATAATCGACCAGGAGAGCGTGGGTACCGCTCTGGCCGAGCGATGTATCCCACAATACCTGAATATCCAGATCAGTGATGATAAAGCCGTTATTATCAT
This sequence comes from Chloroflexota bacterium, assembly GCA_021828635.1. The sequence goes on along the minus strand of JAJZEJ010000867.1, from coordinate 1,753 downwards.
GCGGCCAGGGACCATTTTTATACCAGTAGGGCGTGTCGAACTGCAAGGTAAGTTTAGAATTTGTGCCATAGCCAAGCTGTTCAATAGCAGATTGCTTACGCGCATCAAAACCAGCCTGCTGATAATCTACATGGCGCAACGTGCTGAATGGCAAAGCCAAAATCGCGGAATCGCAAATGACATCCTGATAACCGGCGGGTGTGGAGAATGTCAGCAGTAATGTATTATTCTCTTGTTGTTTGACGATGACCAATTCGTGATTCAGGTGTAGCGATCCTGGGGGCAAACTATGAGCAATAGCCAGTGGGAGACGCTGATTGCCGCCGACGATTCTGTAGCTACCCTGCAATGGGCCAGCCGAACGCGCACTATTCTTCTCGTTCTCATGTTTCTCATCTGGTGGTGAACCGAACATATAGAGGAGATTGAGGGAACTTTGCAGGCGCGTCTCCATGCCCAGGAAGCCACGACAGGCACCATCTAGCATACGACCTAGCGGCGTCATGTGACCACCATCCACGTACCGCTCAATCCAATCATAGACGCTCAGATGGTCCAGACGGTAGCCCATCTCAGTATAGTGATTATATGTTGTAGGAAAACCAGCTTCCCGCATCTGTTGTTGCAAAATGGGTGCAATTTTCGCAAAGCCCTCGGCCAGTTCCTGCGCACGATAATAGCGATTAGAGAAATACATGATACGCTGTGTTTGCCCAGGAAGCTGCTCGCTCAGATTGAAGGTTTTGAGATGAAAACGCTCGCACAGGTGTAATAACATCTCGTGGTCGCTATCGATAAACTCGCCACATAATTCGCTCACCATACCATCGGCCCAGGTAGTCGTATCGGAGTGCATACGGCCACCAATGCGATTTGATGCCTCGTATACATCGCACATTATACCGGCATCCTGCAACGTCAAGGCGGCACTTAATCCAGCGATGCCCGCGCCCACAATAGCGATACGCCGAACAGTATGTTGAGTGGATGCATGCATATATTGTCTCTCCCTCTGTAGGGCCGATTTATCGCGCCCGTGCGTCACATCAGACATTTCCACAAGTAGGTAGCCACAATCTTTGCTCTTATTGTATGATACGAAGGAGAGAAAAGAACAGGAGCAGTTATGCGACGAGAATTTCGTCATAATCATATCGTGCGTTATGATGAGTGTAACCGTTATGGCATCTTGACTCCAGCTGCCTTTTTACGCTATATGCAAGACATTGCGGCGATGGATGCTGAAAATGCACAGCTTGGCGGAGATGGTTTCTGGGTGGTCAAACGGACCGTTATCTCCTTCACAAGGCCCATTCCAGTGCATACACCCCTGACCTTGAAAACCTTTGGCCTGGGATTTTCACGCATTACGGCACAACGTGGCTACGAGGCACGCTGTGCCGACGAGCTAGAGGGCGAACCACTTATTTCAGCGCGTACTCTCTGGGTCTACCTGGACGCCCGTGGTCGCCCAACACGTCTACCAGAACGCACAGCATCCATCTGGCTACCCGATGGACCAAGCGCACCACAGCCAGAAGCTGCACTACCGTCCATACCAGAACGCCAGCCAGAAACCTTCACAACAATGGTACATTTCTCCGCCATTGACCCGGCAAGCCATCTAAATAATGCCAGCGCAGTAGAAATGCTCGATGATGCAGGCTGGGATGCCTACGCTAGAGAAGGTCTAACACCAGATAGCGCCAGGCTCGATCCTCTGTACTATGACATTGAGTACGGCGATAGCCCC
>JAJZEJ010000411.1 GCA_021828635.1 Chloroflexota bacterium | reverse complement strand
GTAGATGGTGTAATGAATGCGATTACCTTTCAAACCGACACGCTCTCAGAAGTGACAGTGATTGGCCCTGGGGCGGGACGTATCCAGACCGGCCAGGGACTCCTCTCTGATCTGATTGCTGTGGCGAAGACGCTGTAGCTCTGGCTCGCTATAACGTCTTCGCCACAATTTATCGTAGAAAGTGTTCCCGTTCTTTCTACCTCTACCTGACTCCAACGGTCAGGTCTTTGTCTTCCATTTCCCAGGCGTGATCCAGCGTGTGATACGCGGTGTGCCGAATCAGATATCGGAGCGGCCAAGTTCGGGCCATTTTGCCCTCAGAATGGAACGCCCGAATTGCGTTGCGATAGGCGTCGCGGTGCGCTTGCAGACCCTCGTCGTTCAGCATCGCATCTTGAGGAGTGGGTACCCCGACCTTCTCTGCCCACTCTTGCTCCACGCGAATCGTATGACGGACGATGTTATCCCGATCACGCCCTCCCCCTCGCGGACCCTTCTGCATTTCAGCTGACACACGCAAACGCATGTTGTCGAAAAACGTCCAGCACGCCTGCATCAGGGCCAGTTCACGTTCCAATTCTCCGCTCGATATGTCTTGCTTATCGATGCTTGAGAACGCGAACGAGATACCCCAGAAGTCGGTTGAGCCCGTACCTGGATATTGTTCGACCATGTCAACCGTGGTGATAGCTGCAAACCCTCCATCCATCCCGGCCAGCTTCGCCACTTGGTCATAGCGTGGAAGATAGGATTGCAACCTTTCAATCGCGGCCTCCCCGGTCTTCGCACCACGCTCTAGACCGGGCCAGTCCGGTGCCACTGCCGCCACCTTCTTGCCTTTCGGTCCGATTTCGAGCGTCACCCGGAGTTGATTAGCCATCTCTTCTCTCCTTACGGTTAAGAGGTCAAATTTTTGCCCCTTGCCTTTCTACTTCTTTTCTCAACATGGTACCATCAAAAGCGGTCAGAACCTACCCTGATATCGACGGCTTTATCTTCCAGAGTGACGTTTTTTGCCTAATTCGACTGCACACCCCTTTCAAGCATCATATAGCGAGGTGTCCATCGCTGATTGGTTTTGTGCCGCAATTTGGAGCAAAAGTGTCGTTCCTCAGTAATAACTTCATTTCCGGCTGTGCATGTGAGCGGGAATGGTAAAGTCCAGTTGTACACTGCCAAAGCGTACATGATCGCCAGGACGTAGAGGTATTGCTTGCTTGGGTGGCAAAGTGATATTGTCTATGCGCGTCTTGTTCCTACTACCCAGGTCTTCAAGATAGAACTGACCTTCTTTCAAGCTAATGCGTGCATGCTGGCGTGAAACGGTATGCTTGGTATCAAAAATCGTCAGATCAATGTCGGGTCGATATTCATGTTTGGGGTCGGATCGCCCGATAATGGCCTCTGTTTTTAATATGGGGATGTACTGTATTTCACCGTTGGCCCGCTCGTAAGCTAGGTTAGCATAGATACCTTGCGCGTCAGGTAACTCAGGTAAGGGTATGCTGATAGCTCGCGCACGGAGCAAGGCGTCAATGCCTGATGGGGAGGAAGCACTTTCGACCTGCACACCTGGTATCTCACTCGTGTACTTATCACCTGATAATGGTTTAGGTATAGTATTATTGAGTGCCATAAGCATCTCACTGGCACTGGCAAAGCGTCGTGATGGTTGTTTAGCGAGTGCCTTGTCCAGTAAAGTTTGTAGCGTGGCAGGAAGGTCATGCGCAAACTGGTTGATGCGGGGAACAGGACTATTGCATTGTAGCATGGCAGTTTCGTTGAGATCGCGGCCCACAAACGGCAAACGCCCTGTGAGAAGCTCAAAGAGCAGTAGGCCAGCCTGATAGGTATCGCTCCACGGGCCAATTTCACCTGCTTGCAGGTGTTCTGGAGCCGCATAGCGTGGGTCCAGGCTGTCAATCTCCATACCCAACTCTGCTTGTGGATAGCCCAGACGTTTGAGCAATATGCGTAGACCGAGATCGTCGAGTTGAATGTGGTCAATCTGCTCATCGGTATCGACAGTAATAAATTGGGGGCGTAAATCAAGGTTAGTAATGTTGTGTTCGTGTAGAGCTTGCAGACCGAAAAGCACCTGCTGCATGAGTTGTAACGTTCGTGGTAGCTCGATAAGTTCATTGTCCATCAAATAACGTAATGTGATACCATGTGGAGCCGTGGTCACGATATAGGCACGCTGAGCTTCAATGCCCCAATCAAATACCTGAATAATATGCTCCGTATGGATAGAAGGCCGTTGTTTTAGCGGCTCAAGTGCTTGCTGTATCCCCTGAGTAGATAAGGCAGGCGGAAGATCAAGCAAGGTGAGTCCTACCATGTCGTTGGTGTAGCGATTGTGAGCGGTGCAGGTTGTCACTATACCACTTTTTGCCAGCAGTGATCCCGTGTGGTAGACACCACCAATTAAGCGTGCATCACGTTGTGCCATGCGCCACCTACCCCCTGTGGACATATTTTATATTCTGGTAGCTGACAATAATTATAACATTATTATCAGCCACCGGAATAGAGGTATAGGTACCCTGTACGCCTGTACGCGGTCGCCCAGCTTGCTTAATTGTAGAGATGTTGCTTGACGTAATCCACGATGAGTTGCCAGTTATCATTCTGTGGTAAGAGAATATATGTGCCATCGCTCAGGGATGAATCCATCAGAACATTCTGGTTGCTCAGCCCGATATGCGCAGTATGCGGGTCGCTCAGGTTCATCTTGAGCGCGAAAGCCGCCAGATCGGCCAGGGACATATTGGTGTAGATGGTGTGCTGCAAGGCATTCAGCGCATCATAGAGTTTGGGCCAGGTACTGATTTGCTTGAACTGTGACAATACTGCTTTCATGATGATCTGCTGGCGTGCAGAACGTGCAAAATCGGTCAGCTCGGCTAGATTCTCAGATTGCCCCATACCACAAACGGCTAGCGGCTCGCGTGCGCGTGCATATGCAATGGCTGTTGCGCCATCCATGTGTTGCATGCCCTTGTTGAACTGTACCTTAATCCAGGAGGCGTTAATGTCTGGGTTATCGTTTGCCGGATAGCAGGCATTGAAGGAATCGGGTACGTAGACATTAACGCCACCAATGGAGTTGATCAGGTCTTTGAATCCCACAAAATTGATGGTAATCCAGTATTTGACATTTAAGCCTGTGATAAGCGAGACTTTCTGTGCAGCAGCATTTCCACCTGCAATAGGGTTTTTATTGAAGTTCGAGCCAAATTCATACACTGCATTGATCTTGGTATATTGCCCGGAATTAGGTGGATACTGAATCCACAGATCACGTGGCACGGAGATAAGCGACGTATGACGGTTGGTCGGCATGACGCTGATAACCGACATAGAATCTGTCAGGTATGCACCCTGATGGCCCAGACCACCATAACCCATAAGCAAGACGTTTGTGCGTGCGCTCGTGTTCATATAGTCAGTTTGCGAACTGAGTGCTGGTTGATTAGAGACAGCCGAGCCAAAGGCCAGCACACGTTTCGTAGTGTTGACTGCAAAGACACCCACTACGCAGAGGATCACAATGACGATAAGGGCTGTTACTAGGCAACCAGTACGGCGGCGTGGACGCTTCCTACGTGGTGGTTTAGCCGCGCCTGCTACCTGCCCGCGCTGCTGATAAGGTGGCTGTTGTACTGGTGGCGTTGGATAAGCAGACGGGGAGTATGGGCGATTATTTGCTGTTGGCGAATGTTGCGCGTTATATTGTGCATTACCAGCGTTGCCAATATTGCCAGCATTACCATAAGGATTTTGCGCTCCTCCTGGTGGAACTGGTAGACCGCCTTGTTTGGCCGGAGGGCGTTGGCTATAGGGTTGGTCAGGCGCTGGATAGGACTGTTGTGGTCCTTGCGCGGGATTTTGATAGGGACGGCGCGGTGAATGCGACGAAGGTTGGTCTCGAAAGTTGCCCAGTACCAGTTTGTCCTGCTGCCCGGATGATGATGGTGGTACAGGTGGACGTGCTGGCAAGGTAGGATCATTTGGATCATAAAAGTTATCTGACATAAAGCATCCTTTGCACATGAAGAAGTATGCTACCATACATTATGGTAGCCAAGCTTCCCAGTATTGCCCTCCCACTTGCTATCCTCTAATATCGACCGGAAAGACCTGCCTACGTATTATACAAACGTATCAACGAATGGGAAGTTGCAAGGTTCACTTTTCTGTCCAATTTTGTATCATCTTGTGGTCTTTGCCGTGACGAACGGTCACAATTTCGGCCATGATAGCCAGAGCCATCTCCTCCGGGTTTTTTCCACCAATATTGAGACCAATCGGACCATGAATCTGATTGAGCTGCTCATCGGTCAAGCCTTGTTTTTTCAGTCGTTCCGCCCGTTCCTGGCTCGTCTTACGGCTACCAATCGCGCCCACATAGCCGACGCGCCGCGAGAGAATGACTTTTAGCGATGGCTCATCAAATTTCGGATCGTGCGTTAAAACTGCCACTGATGTAGACGGATTGAGGTCCATTTGCTCCAATGTTTCATCAGGCCACGCGACGATCAGTTCATCAGCATGGGGGAAACGTTCGCGGGTGGCAAAGGCTGAACGTGCATCGATCACCACGACGCGATAATTTAGCGTTTTGGCAAAGGTAGTGAGTGGAATGGCGATATGGCCCGCGCCAACGATGATGAGGGTTGGCGGCGGCGGAAAGCCCTCGATAAAAATGTCGTAGCTTTGTGGTGCATTCTCGGCATCAGTGGATACAGTATAGCTTTGTGTATGGGCAACGCCGCTCCAGATAGCGCGTTCGGCATCTTCTATCACCTGGGCTTCGAGGGCAGCAGTACCGAGCGAACCATGCACGCTTTTATCGGGAAACACCAGCAACTTTGCGCCAATGTGGTCAGGACCACGCACTACCGTTGCCAGTGCCACGCCTTTTTCTCGCTCCAGCATCTCTTTTAGCTCTTCATAGAGTTCACTCATCGTTGCTCCTCCACATTATGTAGGGGCGTCATTCATGACGCCCTATTTGTTTTGAGTAGTCATTACCAGTCAAGGCGTTCGACGAAAACATGGATAGTGCCGCCACAGGCCAAGCCGATCTGCTCAATATTCTCCTCTTCGGTGATGCCAAATTCCAGCATCTGTGGTTTGCCATTTTTGATTGTTTCCATTGCGGCCTCAATGACAGCTGGTTCGACACAACCTCCGCTCACCGAGCCGGAAAGTTCGCCGCTCTCGCTGACTGCCAGTTTGGCACCTGGATTACGAGGAGCGGAGCCTGCCATCGAAACGACGGTAGCAACTGCCACGCGCTCACCCTTCGAGCGCCACTTTTCAATATCCGGCAAAACATCACGCATGGTAAATTCCTTCCTAATCCATATAGGATTATCAACAGGCATACTACTAGCATTGTAGTATCTAAAACATTTTACCGTTGTGGTTTACTCCATACTTCAACTGCTTTGCGCCGTGCTGCTGGTGAACGGTCAGGCTTGCTATCATCGATCATGCTGAGCAGGTTGCCCAGGTAGATTAGACTATCCAGGTTATGTGATGGCAGAAAGTTGTCGATGTAGGGCAGAGCTGTTTTCATGCCTATCGTCAACGGGCGATAATCGGGTGAGCCGAGCAGTGGATTGAGCCAGATCAGGCGGTGACAACTATGCTGCAAACGGTCCATCTCGGTTTGTAAGGTATCGGACTCGCCACGATCCCAGCCATCGCTAATAATCAGGATGACCGCACCACGCCCTAGCACTCTTTTGGCCCACTTGTGGTTGAAGTAGTGCAGTGCATCGCCGATGCGCGTGCCGCCTGACCAGTCCTGCACTGACTTGGAGACATCACGCACTGCATCATCCACGTCACGTTTCTTGAGTTGGCGTGTAATGCGTGTCAGACGAGTGCCAAAGACAAAGGCTTCCACATTCATCAGACCATTCGAGATGGTATGGATGAAATGCAAAAGCAGGCGTGAATAGAGGCTCATGGAGCCGCTTATATCGCAGATGATGACCAGTGGGCGCGGCTTGGATTTGGTTTCACGCCATGTTAGATCAAGAAGTTCAGCACCATATTTCAGGTTGCGGCGTACAATGCGGCGCATATCGGGATAGGAACCATTGCGGGCTGGTTTCTTACGGCGTGTGAGGCGCATACCCAGATGCCAGCGCATCTCAGCCATCAGGCGCTTGGCCTCCTGTACCTCGTCCCAGGTAAAATTCTCGAAGTCCTTCTTGCGCAACTGTTCAATGGCGCTATAGGCCGTACCCTGTGGCGGCGACTCGTCGTCATCTTCGTGCTGGTCGCGGTCCTCCGCGACACGCCGCCGCTCGGTCTGGCGCATCTCCTGGCGTAGTTCTTTGCGCAGCTCGCTGCTGTTCATATGTTCTGCCAGGCGTTTGCGTTCAGAAGGCGGCAGGCGCATCTGACGCTCCTCGCGTTTCGCGGCTCCGTTCTGCTTATCAGTCTTATTTGGATTGTCACGCACGAACCAGTAGTAGCCAAACATCTGATCGAAGATTGGCTCCTGCTCGTGGCGTGTCAACAAGCTGCTTTTCAGTGTATTATAGAAATCCTCTTTATTTTTGACATCGATGTAGTTCAGCGTCTCCGCCAAATCCAGCATCTGGCGCGGGCCAACATTCAGTCCGCTCTCCCAGAGCAACCGCCCAAACTCGGTCAGGCGGAATAGCAGACGTTCGCCGCGCTCGATGTCTTCTGGCAATAATGCGACTGGGGCTGCTGGATCAGGGATGTCAGGTGTGTTGGGATACTGCGAGTTCATTACTTCGTTGCTCCACGAGCTTTCTGCGTCATCTTGGATAGGTCGTTGCCGCCAACTTTGAGAACATCGTCCTGGTATTTGAGCAGTGCGCCCAGCGTATCACGTACCGCGCTATCTATCAGTTCTTTCTGGTTGAGAGCTAGTAGGGAACTGATCCAGTCAAGTGTCTCGGCGACACCAGGGGCTTTGAAGAGGTCGAGCGCACGCAACTCGTGTACAAAGGTGCAGACCTGTCTGGCGAGCTGTTCTGGTACGTCAGGCATACGTGTCATGACGATTGAATATTCTTTTTCCAGTGATGGATAATCAATCCAGTAGTACAAACAGCGGCGGCGTAGCGCGTCATGAATCTCGCGTGTGCGGTTCGAGGTGATGATGACATAGGGCGGCTCTTGCGCGTGAATGGTGCCGATCTCTGGAATAGTAATCTGAAAATCTGAAAGCAATTCGAGCAAGTATGCCTCAAATTCTTCGTCGCTGCGGTCGAGTTCGTCGATCAGTAGGACTGGCGCTCTGCCGTTTTCCGGCTCGATAGCCTGAAGCAGCGGGCGGCGCAAGAGAAAATCGGGGCCAAAGATCTCTTTAAGTTCCTCTTGCCGATTGGCCTGCCCGGCATCCATGACGCGAATGTGTAGCATCTGGCGCGTGTAATTCCACTCGTAGACCGCGTGATGGACATCCAGCCCTTCATAGCATTGCAAGCGAATCAGGTCGGTGTTGAGCATGGTTGCCAGGACTTTGGCAATCTCTGTCTTGCCTACGCCCGGCTCGCCTTCCAATAACAAGGGCTTCCGTCGTTTGAGCGCCAGGAACACGGTTGTTGCCAGGCTGCGATCAGCAATATAGTGCTGAGACTGCATTGCCCTCTGAACGTCTTCAATAGTGGTAAAGGTTGATGTTTGCTCCTGTTGCAACGAAAGCCTCCAACGAAAAAACTAGTAGGATGAATAATGTCTCTCGCGCTCTTTCATCGGTGCAGCGAGAGTACGAGCGGAATGGTGGTATTCTTATTTTAAGGCATGAAACACAGCGTTCGCAAGGTGAAAATTTACACCTGGATGTTGCCGTCTTTCAGGAAGAGCGTGTCATCAATATAGACCTCGCCCTTTGTTCTGAGATCACAGATCATATCCCAGTGTAATGCTGAAGCGTTGACTCCGCCAGTCTCAGGATAGCTGGAGCCAAGCGCCAGGTGAACGGTGCCACCTATTTTCTCATCGAACAGAATATTGCCGGTTCCTCTATCGATATGCTTATTATTGCCAAAGGCAAACTCGCCCAGAAAACGCGCACCAGCATCCAGATCAAGCATCTGGAGCAGATATTCCTGGCCTTGTCGTGCGCTAGCCTCAACGACCTTGCCTTCGCGGAAGACAAGCCGAATACCCTCTACTCTGCGCCCGTCATAAATAGTTGGAATGTCGTATTGAATGACACCATTGGCGCTATTTTCAATCGGACCAGTGAAAAACTCGCCACTAGGAAAATTGCGCTTACCATCGCTATTAATAAAGATGCGCTCCTCGATTGAGAGCGTCAGGTCGGTTCCCTGGCTCAGCACATGGACTTGTTTATGTCCTTTGAGCCAGTCAACCAGGCGCTGCTGCTGCACTGAGAGTTCTTGCCAGCGTGCGATGGGTTGCTCATCGTTCAGGAAGCAGATATCGAACACGAATTCTTCAAATTCGCGCAACGACATATTAGCCTCTTGCGCGTAGGCAGAGGTGGGGTAAAGGGTTGAACTCCAGCGAAATTCGCCAGCCTGTTCGCGGCGACGTAGTGAGCGATTGGCCTGCTGACCAGCTTTGCGCCGCAGTGCGCCTCGCGCTGGCTCAATGTTACTAAGGCTCCTGGTGTTGGTGCTGGAACTGATGAATAGACGCGCATCGACCCGTTCGGCGAGCATTTGTGCAGTAGGTGAGATAAAGCTTAACTGCTCATCAGTGCCTTTACGCAGTATAATCTCTTCTAACGATTCCAGAGAGATTTGCGGTAAAGGATGACCACCCGCGTTCAATACCTCTTCATACACAGCTTCAACAAGCGGTGCTGCTGCCGGTGTAGCGTGAATAGCGACGGTATTACCCTTTTTAATGTAGAGCGAGTAGTTAACGAGGGTGTGCGCCCAGCGTTGAATACGAATATCTTGCATAATTGAGAATGGCTCCTTTAGTGGATTTTGCTCTCTAATGATTGTAGCACTCGTGGGTAGATGTGGGACGAACATGGCACCCGCGATATAACACTACACATAGCCCACGAGGGGTGTCACTACATATAGCGTGCCGCCTGTGGGGCGGGTTTATATATGTAGTGACACCCCTCGTGGGTGCCATGTGATGGGTGCTATGCGTGGTACCATGCCATGCCATGTCATCACATGCTAACCCTTACGCACGCTCGACGGCGCGGGTGATGGCGCGACGGGCGGTGA
>JAJZEJ010000767.1 GCA_021828635.1 Chloroflexota bacterium | reverse complement strand
GTGAAGGAGAAAACGTACTGGTAGTGCGCTCTCCACGCTCCCCGCGTTCTCCACGCTCAATCGGCAAGTCTTCAATGGGTGAAGCACGCAATGGTTGCATACCAGTCTGCGCCGCATAATGCGGTGCCGGAGCAGTGAAGTTTGTTGGCGTGGGATGCGCAATGCCGAATGCGGTCAAAGACGAGGTATCAAAGGTCATCGTCCCTTGTCCCTGTTGCGGTTGACGCGAAGTCGCATCGTAGTTTTCAACAGCAGGTATAGGACGGCTCTCCTGCACCATGCGAGAGAGCTGAGCCAGACCAGACTCGCCGCTACTCTGGCCATTTGCCAGCCGTTGCAACATCGTAAGATTATTTGAAACAGGTGCTACCTGTGCAGCATTCTCATAGGCACTACGCTCTGTCCGCTCGCCAGCGTTAGTAGATTGCGTCTGAGAGGCTGGTGTAGCACCCTCACTCTCCTGGCTAGCAGGCATACTGCTCTGACCGGAACGCGCACGTGGCGTTGGATAGAGAACCGCACGTATCTTATCGGTATACGACGGTGGCTGACTACTCTGACTACCAGTACTTATACCGGTGGGGGCAGTGCCAGGAACTTGTAATGGCGGTAGGGATGGTGAGAATGATGGTGGTGTGGCTACGGGAGCTGACATCTGTGGCGCAGTTTGCGTATAAGCAGGCGGATTAGAGCGCGTTGAACGGGACTCAGTGGGAATAGTGCTACGCGGAGCGGTATTGCTTGACAATGAAGCAGCATTAGCATTATAGCTCGGCGCGGAAGTTTGCGGATATGTGGGCAGAGAAGGTGATGTTCTAGAGACACGCGGCAACGTATTAGACACACCCATCACCGGCACACGACTACGCACGCCATCTACCAGATTCATCAAGCCGAGCATGCCATCGACATGCATATCGGCTACTACATACGTGCGCTCATCAGGGTCATGGGGACCATAGCCAGCGATATTGGCACATTGAAAGGTCATAACCTGCACACCACGTCCACGGCATTGCGTGTCTAAGGCTACCCAAAATTCACGGCGTGTTGTCGCCGCCTGAGCCAGGTCAACCAGCACCAAGCGCACGGGATAGCGAGCAATCGCGTCAAACACCTCAACGGCGGTGCGTGCGACATGGCATTCATAGCCAGCAAGCTGAAACTCGCTCATTAATAGGGTCGTCAGTTGTTGATCTCGCTCAAAGAGGAGAATGTGGGGTCCGCCAGTGCTGATATTCATTGCCGCATCACTCCGCTTGTTACACACATAATAATTCCATCATGGGTACGAAATCGTACTACCGGAAAGCGTACTTATCCAGCATCGTGGCTAGTATAGCATACCTCTTCTGGCTTTTCATAGTAGCCCCTGACCATTTGACCATCAGGGCTATCCATGCCTATGCTATTACTTTTGTCAAGGTAAATTGATCGAAGACCTGTAGTAAATACCAACCATACGCAGCTCTGATTCGTATGATACCTATACACAGCGCAACCATCCGCTTTGATAGCCACCATGACGAATAGAAAAGTAGTTGGTAGCAGATAAGTAGCGATCACAACGCTGTTTTCATCCATCAAGATACCCACGAGTGAGCTTAGCAAGGATACGATAATATGATGAGCAAAGCCTGCATGAAGCCACACAGGAGGCCAATCTATATCAATAAATGCTAGCCCCTTCATTTTCTAGAAGAAATGTGCTATAATAAGCCTATATCCATAGGCATAGTGTCGTCATACCAGCAGTGTTTTAAGTGGTGAGGCAAGGTGAAGTGAGTTATCGTTCAGGCAGTAGAGCTTCTTCTGTATAGCTAATGAGCATGAGAAAGGATAACTTGAAACATTGCAGGAGCATCATAATGATGCATCGCTCACACAAACCTCCTCGTTACCAACCCTCCGGTTGGAGACAGGACATAACAACAACCAATCAGAGTATCCTCTGCAACGTAGGAAAGGGCTGGTTTTCTCTCGCTGAGTATCGAGATGGAGGCTGGCCCTTTTGGTCTCATACTTCCTGTTCGGGGGGATAGCAACAATCCTCCTCCGACCGTGTACTGTGTATTGCCGGCTGTACGATGTAGATAGTTCCAGTTTAGTAGACAACGAGGCACACATAAGGATGGCTCATATCACCATTAAAAATGCCTCAATATGCTACTAAGTTATACAACAAAGAGAGGTTGACTTATGGATTTGGTGAAGCGGTTGGAAGAATTTCGAGACCGTGAACGAACCCTGGCATGGGAAGGGACTTTTGCCCAATACTTCGAGATTGCGTCAAAGCGCCCACAGGTAACTCACCTGTCTCATGAGCGCATCTATCATATGATTATGGATGCTGGCACCGAAACGACCCGTTCAGGTGATCCACGCTATAACTTCTTTAACCAGGAAATCTTTGGTATCGAGAAGCCTCTCCAACAGATCGTCGATTACTTCCACTCAGCTGCCCAGCGCCTGGAAGTACGCAAGCGCGTGATGTTGCTAATGGGACCGGTTGGTGGTGGTAAGTCTACGATAGTCTACCTGCTCAAGCGCGGCTTAGAGGCTTACAGCCGGACAGACGAGGGCGCAATCTACGCCATCAAGGGCTGCCCCATGCATGAAGAACCACTGCACCTCATTCCGCACGAACTACGTGGCGATATAGAGAAAGAGTTCGGTATCTATATCGAGGGCGATCTGTGTCCCCAATGTCGCTACCTGCTTGATACCGAGTATCACGGCCACATCGAAGAGTTTCCTGTCAAACGCATTGCATTTAGCGAAAAATATCGCGTGGGAATCGGAACGTTTACACCATCCGATCCCAAGTCACAAGATATAAGCGAATTAGTCGGAGGTATAGACTTATCGACTATTGGTGAAGTTGGTGTTGAAAGCGACCCTCGTGCTTACCGCTTCGATGGCGAACTGAATATCGCCAATCGCGGTATTATGGAATTCGTCGAGATGTTGAAATGTTTGAAAAGTAGTACAATTGTCTTCACTGATAGTGGAATACGCCGTATCGACTCCTTCGCACAGCTAGAGCAGCCGGTAGGCGAGTCACGCGAGATTGCGGTGCAGCTAGCCAGTAGCACCGGCATCGAAACGGCGACACACATCTACCGCTCCGGCCTGAGCAAGACGAAGCGCATCACCACGCGGCGCGGCTTCGTGCAAGAGGGAACGCCGGAACATCGTCTCCAGATCGTCAACGAGGATGGCGTGCTGGTTTGGAAACGCCATGACGAATTGCAAATCGGCGATTGGGTCGTGCTACAAAAGGGCCAGAACCTGTGGGGCCAGGATGTTGCCTTGCAGTGGCAGTCGCAACGGCCAAAACACGCGCAAACCATTCGCGTGCCAGAACGCATGACGCCGAAACTCGCACGTTGGCTCGGCTATCTGATTGCCGAGGGTGATGCACGTCCCGATGGCACGTTGCGCTTTACCAATGTCGAAGACGAACTACGGACCGACTACGCTTCTTTAACCGAAGAACTCTTCAGCATCACACCACGCTTCTATTCCGGTGTCGTACAACTAAATAGTGTTGCCCTGTTGGATTTCCTGAATTATGTCGGATTTAAGACGGGCGCATACAACAAAGAGATTCCCTGGTCGATTCTGCAATCTTCGCGGGAAGCAATGCTGGAATTTTTGGCGGGCTACTTCGCGGGCGATGGCACCGTTAATCTCAATGGGCGTCTTTCCTGGACGACAGCTTCAGAAATGTTGGCACAGCAATTGCAGGTTGTATTGCTCAATCTGGGTGTGGTAACACGCCGTATGAAACAGTACAATCGTTCCGCCGCCGATAAAGAAGCCGGGCTTTATTGGACAGTAACAGCCAATGGTGCGGATGCAGACCAGCTTGCCTCTTCGATGCGCTTGCTACCACAACGCAAGCAGCTTACCTATGAGAAGGTGGCCTTGCAGACAAAACGTCAGGGGCGTGCCGATCTGATCCCGAACACCACTAACTACTGGGTAGCCATTTCCGACGAATTGCAGCGTGTCGCCATTGGACGCGCACAAGCGATGGGCATGGCCTATCATAGCCCAGAGTACCAGGGAGCGCGTCAGCTGCTTGGTGAGGATTACACCAACCTGCACATGCTGCGCACCGGCACGAACACCTGCACACGCCCAATGGCTACCAAGATACTCAATAAACTGGAAGGATGGGTCGAACCTCCGCCAGGATTGAGCGCGTTGCTCAATGCAGCCCAGTTCTATGATACGGTGGTCTCCATCGAGGAGGACGAAGCTGAGTGTTGGGACTTACACGTCCCTGGCTCTAACACCTTTGTTGCCAACGGCATCGTCAATCATAACTGTGATGAGAAATTCCTGTATGTGCTGCTTACGCTGAGCCAGGAGCAGAACATTAAAACAGGGCGTTTCAGTATGATCTACGCCGACGAGGTCGTCGTCAGCCACACTAACGAGCATGAGTATCAGTCCTTCGTCGGCAACAAAAAGTCGGAAGCGTTGCAGGACCGCATCATTCTGGTCAAGGTTCCTTACAATCTGCGCGTCTCCGATGAAGTCAAAATTTATGAAAAGCTACTCAAGCAAAGCGCGTTACAAAGTGTCCATATCGCTCCTTATACCTTGCGTGTCGCCAGTATCTTCGCCGTTCTAACGCGCCTGGAGCCTTCCAAGAAAGCCGGTATGAGCCTGCTCAAGAAGATGCGCCTCTACGATGGTGAGGATATTGAAGACTTCAAGCAGAAGGATGTCAAAGAGTTGCAGGATGAAGCGGTGCGTGAAGGCATGGACGGCATCTCGCCGCGCTACGTCATCAACCGCCTCTCCAACGCGCTGATCAAACAGAACGTGACCTGCATCAACCCCATTGACACCTTGCGGGCGCTCAAAGATGGTCTCGATCAGCATACCAGCATCACACGCGAGGAGCGTGAGCGATACATCAACTTTATCGCCGAGGCGCGTAAAGAGTATGATGAAATAGCACGTAAAGAGGTCCAACGTGCCTTCGTCTACTCCTATGAAGAAAATGCTCGCACACTGCTCAACAACTACCTGGATAACGTCGAGTCATACTGCAACAAGACCAAGATGCGTGATCCCATCACCGATGAGGAGATGGACCCGGATGAACATCTAATGCGCTCAATCGAGGAGCAGATCGGTATCACCGAGAATGCCAAACGCGCCTTCCGTGAAGAGATACTCATCCGTATCTCGTCGCTGGCACGGCGTGGCCAGACCTTTGAGTACACCAGCCACGAACGTCTCAAGGAGGCTATTGAGCGCAAATTGTTTGCCGACCTGCGCGATGTGGTTAAGATCACGACCTCGGCACGCACACCCGACAAGGACCAACTGCGCAAAATTAACGAAGTCGTTGACCGCCTCATGAGTGAGCATGGCTACTGCCACGTATGCGCCAATGAGATACTGCGTTACGTAGGAAGCCTGCTCAATCGCTGATGCCAGGCAACTGTACACAACTGCACACGTACACGTCACGTATTCAGGGCGGTTGCAACAGGGTATCTCACGTGGGTTCACGGGTACCCTGTTGCGGGTCGCCCTGCTCTTATTAGAAGGAGGATGTGCTATGTCAGTCTCTCAACATGATTGGTCGCTACATCGCAAGGGACAGATCGACCAGGAGCGCCACAAGGAAAAGATTCGTGAAGCTATTAAAAAGAACCTCGGCGATATAGTCAGCGAAGAGAGTATCATCCTCTCTGACGGTAAAAAAGCGGTGCGCGTTCCCATTCGTTCACTCGACGAATATCGTTTCCGCTATGATCCCGGTCGTCAACAGCATTCCGGCCAGGGCAACGGCAAAAGTAAGGTCGGCGATGTGGTAGCGCAAGAGCCACGTCCAGGCAAAGGCAAGAAAGGTGATGCCGGTAAAGAAGCGGGCGTTGACTACTATGAGGCTGAAATCTCGATGGAAGAACTGGCCGCCATGATTTTCGAGGATTTGAGCCTGCCCAATCTGGAAGAGAAACGCCAGCAGGAGATGGAGACCGAGGCCGTGCGCTTCACCGATGTGCGCAAAAAGGGCGCGATGTCTAATCTGGATAAGAAGCGCACGATCATGGAAAACATGAAACGTAATGCAGCCAAAGGTGACGCTAAGTTTCAAGACATCAAATCAGAAGACTTGCGTTTCAAGGTTTGGGAACCAACTATTAAATATCAGTCAAATGCTGTTGTAATAGCGATGATGGATGTATCAGGATCGATGGGTGAGTTTGAGAAGTATATCGCGCGTAGCTTCTACTTCTGGATGGTACGCTTCCTGCGCACACGCTACAACAACGTGCAGATCGTCTTCATTAGCCACCACACCGAGGCGAAGGAAGTCACCGAGGATGAGTTCTTCCATAAGGGCGAGAGCGGCGGCACACAGGTTTCGTCGGCCTACGAGCTAGCCCTACAGATTATCAAGGAACGCTACAATCCGCACGACTGGAACATCTACCCGTTCCACTTCTCGGATGGCGATAACCTGCCCTGGGACAATGATCGCTGCGTGCAACTGGTCGGTAAACTGATGGAGATGTGCAACATCTTCGGCTACGGCGAGATCCGCGAAGGCCACTATCGCTCGCCCAGCACGCTGATGTCGGCTTATAATAAGATTACCGACAAGAAATTCATTGCCGTGACCATCTCAGATAAGAAGGAGGTCTACCCGGCGCTGCGCAAGTTCTTCGCCCAACGCGACCCGGTTCCCTCTCGGTAGGGGCGTGATTTATCACGCCCTTTATGCCAGTTTTCAAAAAAGAGGAGATATGCTATGCAGATAGAAGGTGGCAGCGACCTGGAGCGCCTGCGTGATGCAATTGATGAAACCTGGAAGATTGCTCACGAGTTTGGCCTTGACCCGTTCCCAACCCACTTCGAGCTGGTTCCGGCCACGATTATGTATGAGTTCGCGTCTTATGGTCTACCTGGTCGCTTCAGCCATTGGACACACGGCAAGGCATACTACCGGCAAAAGATGCAATATGATCTCGGCCTGAGCAAAATCTACGAGATGGTCGTCAATACCAATCCGAGCTATGCCTTCTTGATGGACATGAACAACATGCTCCAGAACACCTTTGTGGCGGCACACGTCTTTGGTCATACCGACTTCTTCAAGAATAACGCCTACTTCCAACATACCTCGCGGCGTATGATCGACAAGGTCAGCATCCACGCCGAACGCATCGCCAAATATGAATTCGATCATGGCAAAGCGGAAGTCGAGCGTTATCTGGATGCCGTTCTCTCGATTCAAGAGCATGTTGATTATAACCTGTTCCTGCGCGGCGATGAGCCAGAGAAAAAAGACGAGAAACCTCTCGAACACACAACCGCGTATGATGATCTGTGGGGTCTAGACGAGAAGGCCAAACGGGCCGAAGAAGAGCGCGAACGCTATCATAAGACGCCCAAATTTCCAGAGAAGCCGGAAAAAGATATCCTGCTCTTCCTGATGCGTCACGCACCACATCTGGAAGCCTGGCAACGCGACATCATCGAGATTGTGCGTACCGAAATGATGTACTTCGTGCCACAGATGCAAACGAAGATCATGAATGAGGGATGGGCCTGTCTCACAAGAAATAGCCTCGTTCTAACCGAAAAGGGGCTTGTGCGCTATGACAAACTGCACGAGATGCTGGCACAAGGCGATCAAGTGAGTGTCAGTAGTGGACAGAGTCAGCAAGATGTCGTCACTGACCGCCATATTCGACACAATGCACCAACCATTCGTCTGCGCACCCGCCGTGGTCTCGTGCTGGAAGGTGCGGAAGAGCATAAACTGTACATCGGCAACGAGCAGTGGCTACCACTCAAAGATGTGCAGATCGGGCAACGCATTCCGCTCAGCGTAGGTGATAATCTCTGGCCTGAAAAGTTGATGCCGCTAGCCACACCAACACGCATTGTCAGCACCACGGTAGCTGATGTTGCGGAAGCAGCAGGCGTTGGTGTACATACAATCTATCGCTCACTGAGCGGCAAAACCGGCTATGCCAGAGAATGTATTATCGAAGCGGTCAAAACAACCGGCTATCGTCCAGGGAATGGCGGTAAACCCGTGTATGGCTCGCGCTCACCACTCACCGCGCCAACGCATGTGACGGAGGAGTTCGCGGAGTTTCTGGGCTATCTCATCGGCGATGGCAATATCCACGTCTCGAAAAATGCTATTGGCTACACAACTGGCGACCGAGAGCTGGCCGACCGCTATGCACAACTTATTACGACACTCTTTGCCATTGAACCCTCTTTGACCTGGGATGATAAGACGATCAACGGTAAAGGTGGCCGCTGGCGTGTTGTCTTCTACTCGGCCAATGTTTTAGACTTGCTTGCGTCATTAGAAATTGATCTACACGCCAAAGCGCCCCAAAAGCGCATACCGGATGTCATTATGCGCTCGCCCAAAGCAGTTGTTAGCACCTTCTTACGCGCCTACTTCGATTGTGATGGTTGTGCATCAGCTACCAATGGCGTGATTCTCTCTACATTCAGCAATGACATTGCGCAAACGCTGCAAATTCTCCTGCTCAATTACGGCATTCTCTCGCGCCGCTACGGACCAAATATTCGCATCAAAGGCCAATCCGCACGTCTTTACGCGCAAGAGATTGGCTTCCGTCTGGCACGCAAGCAGGAAATCCTGCAAGCCTACATCAACGCTCACAAGTGGTTCTCGAAAGAGGACGCCAACGACGAAGTGGTGAGCATCGAACATGCCGTAAACGATGTGTACGACATCACAGTGAATTGTTCGCATCGCTACGTCGCCAACGGTATGCTGCATCATAACAGCATCTGGCACTCACGCATTATGCGCGAGTTGGGTGATAGAGGCGTCATCAACGACTCGGAGACGCTGGAATTTGCGCAACTGCACTCCGGCGTTCTCTCACCTTCACCCACCTCGCTCAACCCTTACTATCTGGGTTTTAAGATGTTCGAGGATATCGAGCGACGCTGGGATAATCCAACGAAGGAGGAGCAGGAACGATTAGGCCGCAAAGCAGGCACGGGCAAGCAGAAGATGTTGGAAGTGCGTGAGATGGACAACGATGTTTCATTCCTGCGCAACTACCTGACAGAAGACCTGATTAAAGATCTGGACCTCTACCTGTATAAGAAGGAAGGCGATGAGTGGGTCATCGCTGAGAAGAATTGGGAGAAAGTACGCGATGGCATTGTCGCCAGCATGACCAATCTGGGTGCGCCCTATCTGGTTGTAGACA
>JAJZEJ010000626.1 GCA_021828635.1 Chloroflexota bacterium | reverse complement strand
TCCACAAGACGTTCTTCGGCGCTTTGAGATTGGGCCATGAAGCTTATATCAAAACATCAGCCTACGAGAGTATTATCTCTATTCTTTGGAGGATTTTCAACGTAGGGACCGGTTCACCGCGTCCGCGTTGCCCACGCACACAGCACGCCCAACAGGCACGCCGACGTGATTGACGCGGTGAACCGGTCCCTACAGAGCGGGTGTGTATAGGATGATACCTTCGTCGGTACGCCGCTGGGCCAGGCGACCGGTGAGGCGCATATGCTCAAGATGGGCAATCACCTCGGCCACGGCCATGCGTCGCGCTTCATCGTTTTTGAGGCGATCCTGGAAGAGCTGCATAGTCAGATCATAGGCGTGCTGAGGTCGCTCATGCAACATTGTCAGCAGTTTGGCTTCGCGGTCTTCGTGATGGTGAATGATCTCAGCAGTGCGTCCAGCCAAGTCCGTAAAGGGTTCGCCGTGTCCTGGCAGAGCGAGTGTGGCGGGCAGAGTGGACACTTTGACGAGCGATTCAAGATAGTCGCCGAGCGGATTCATGCGGTCATGCTCGGAGTAGAGGCCAACATTGGGCGTGATGCGCGGCAGGACGTGATCGGCGGCTAGAAAAACACCGTCGCGCTCGCGGAAAAGCACGATCTGTCCATCAGAATGACCAGGTACCCAGATCACGCGGTAAACCTCGCCTAGCAATTCTAATGTCTCGCCATCCTCAACGTGCGTCACTGCTTCGGGTGGTGGCACATTGATGATCGTGTGTGCCTCGCGCGGCTCAACTTGCGTGTACCAGAGCTGCGTTGGCGGTAGGCCGTGCTGGAGAAAGAACTGTGAGACGCGCCCGAAACGTTGCGGCATGCTGTTATTCCAGATGACCTGGATGGCCTGTGCATCAATGGGATGCATGTAGACCTTTGCCCCACTCTGTTCATAGAGTTCGCCCGACAGACCCACATGATCGGGATGGTGATGGGTGAGGACGATGGCGCGTAAATTCTTGATATCCAGTCCCGCACGTTGCAGCCCGGTCGAGAAAGCGGTGCGTGCATCGGGATTGCCCATGCCTGTATCGACTATCGCCCAGCCATCTTTGCCGACGAGAGCGTGCATGTTAACTGTGCGTAAGGGAAACGGGATTGGGACGGTGATTTTCCAGATATTGGGGGCAACTTCACGTGCCTCCGGCAATGGCTCATCGCGGCGACGAGATTGCGGCGGTACCACATTTTGCATGATAGAAGAAAATCCTTTACCTGTTGGCGATTGCTAAAATTAGCGGATACCCATGAAAAGCTGGCTTACCCGACAATGAAAACCGGGTAGTAATGGTGACTCAAGAATATCACGCTGATTGAGGGTACTCTGTAGTGTTAGAATAGCCTCTTCACGTCTATATATTTCAACACGGCGCTGTTGCCAGTCAATAATCCAATACTCATCAGCACCTCGTCGTGAATAGAGCTTGAGTTTGAGATCACGATCTCGACGCGCATTAAGTGAACCAGGGGAGAGTACTTCAATGACTAGTTCTGGTGCTACATGAAGTTTGCCATCTTCTTGCAGAGCTGTTTGCAAACGCTCATTGCTGATCCATACTACGTCGGGAACAACATCATCATCCTCGGCAAAAATTAAACCTGGTGCAAAGTTCGCCATGCCTAGCTGTTTCTGATCACTCCAATCTTGTAAAAGCATGAAAAGTCTTCCGCAAGCAAATTGGTGGTGCCAATCTGGCTGTCTTGACACTTGCAATTCCCCCTCTATAATTTCGTAGCGTTTACCATCAACTGGCTCAGGCAGCATTTCTAAGTCATGTGATGTCCAGCGGAGCGTTTTCATTGTCAAGCCTCTCTTTTCATATGAATGCTGATCAGCAGTGCAAATTAGTACAATTTGTCATATAAGATTTCATTCAATAGCAAAGCCTCCCTCTTCAGCTTCCCCTCTCTCAAACTCTTTCCATGCTTCATGAGCGAGATTGAGCAATTTCTGCTGTACACGAGGTTTGTTGATGATCTCTTTCCACTCATGTTCTTCTGTCTCTTCTAAGATGCACTCTGATGCACTCTGCTAGCGCATGTTGAGCATCTGTCGGCAGTTGCTGCGCTCGTTCAAAAGCCTGCCTGAGCTGCTCTGTCATAATTTTTATATCCTTTGCTTTTTCAATTTTATACACACATTATATCATTGATATATCTGATATTAAAAGGCTAAATTAGCACGGGTACCCAGATAGCGGTTAAATCTGTCTTTTCAAAGAAGCTACAGCAAGAATGCATCGTCTCCCAAAACCGCTGTTTGCAGAGTTATCCACAACTTATCCACCATACGAGAGAAAATTGGTGGATAACCCCCTTTGCTCAGAGAAGCAGGAAGTGTTACAATAGAGTGGGGAGGAGTGGGGAATTGTGGGGCAGCTGTGTAAGCAGTGGTGAGAACCGGTGAAGTGTGTCAGGATGAGGGAGAACATCCTGTGCGCTTCCATCCTCTACCACTTAGACAGAGACTTCCTAGAATGAGGAGATGAGGCACGTAGATGTTTCTTGGCGAGTATGAGCATACAATTGATGCGAAGGGGCGTATGGCCGTACCAGCACGCTTCCGCGCACAGATAGAGGACGGAGCCGTTGTCAGTAAAGGCATGGGTGTCTGTCTCTCGATTTATCCGCTTGCTCGCTGGGAAGAGAAATCGAACGAGCTGGTAGCTGGCAAGACCAGCGACGAGTTGCGTGATTTCGAGCGGCGTATCTATCCGAGCGCCAGCGAAGTCGAGCTGGATGCGCAAGGGCGTATGGTACTTCCCGCTAAGCTACGAGCCTATGCTGAATTAGGAACTGAGGTGACAGTGGCAGGGGTGCGTGACCATTTTGAAATCTGGGATCGTGCCACATGGCACGCTTACCAGGAACGACTTGATGCAGAGGGAAATAGTATTCCCTTCTAACCGTATATATACTATAAATGAGAAATGATGCAAACGCAGCATGTACCAGTCATGCTGGAAGAGGTTCTGAGCTATCTGCAACCGCAACCAGGAGCTTGTTATATTGATGGTACGTTGGGTGGGGGCGGTCATACAGCAGCTATTCTCGAACGGTCAGCGCCCGATGGTCGGGTGCTAGGCATTGATGCTGATGCGAATGCGCTGGCGCGTGTACGAGAACGGCTGGCTCCAGTGGTGGAGAGCGGACGGCTGGTGCTGGTGCATGGCAATTTTGCTGACCTGGAACACATTGTGGACGAGGTCGGTTTTGGACCAGTGCGCGGTGTTCTCCTCGACCTGGGATTTTCATCTGACCAGATGGATAATCCGCAGCGAGGCTTTTCTTTTAGCGCCGATGGCCCGTTGGATATGCGCCTGGATCAGTCGCTCACGACGACTGCTGCTGATCTGGTCAATACGCTCAGTGAGCAGGAACTAGCTGACCTTTTCTGGCGCTATGGTGAAGAAAATCGTTCGCGTGCAATTGCCCGGCGTATCGGGCAGGAGCGTGCGAAAGAGCCGATTACGCATACAGCGCGGCTAGCAGCAATTATCGCGTCAGTTGTGCCGCGCAAAGCGGGCAAGCCGGGAGCAATTCACCCGGCAACGCGCAGCTTTCAGGCGTTACGCATCGCCGTTAATGGCGAGCTAGAACGCCTGGAAAGTGTATTACCGCAAATTCTGCGTGTATTACAAGCACAACCGCATTATATAGATAGTTATAATGGAACTGAAAATCTTGATGTGATGGGTAGTGGGGGAAGAATGGTCATTATTGCTTTTCATTCTTTAGAAGATCGCATTGTCAAAGAATTTATGCGACGAGAAGCTACAGATTGTCTCTGTCCACCGGGTTTACCGGTCTGTGTTTGTGGTCACAAAGCTCAGGTGCGTCTGCTGACGCGCAAGCCAGTGATGCCAACGATGCAGGAGATTGAGCGCAATGCGCGGGCGCGTAGCGCCCGCTTACGTGCGGCGGAGATACTTGTCGGAGCGTAGTGCGTCCACTTGATAACGAGGAAGCGCAGTTTATGAATAGTCTGAAAGATCGCAGTGAAATCCAGGCGAGTGCGCCCGCTCAGCCTATTCTGGCGGCGAAACGACGCCGACAACTCTATCCATTCTTCTTCCATATGGGGCCGGTCGCGCTCTGCACGACCAGCGTCCTCTTAATCGGCTTGATGGCAATCTTGTATCTGAGCCAGGTCGGCCAGGCTGTGGCGGCTAATCACCAGTTGCAAGCCATTCATGAGCAGCAGGCGCTCTTGCAACGCCAGGACGAAGACCTGGCTAATCAGATTGCGCAGGAGCAGTCACCGGAGTATATTGCGGCGGTAGCCAAAAAGATGGGGCTTGTACCAGTGAACCCGAATGACGTGCAGATACTAATTGTCAAACACATGCAAGTCATTTTGGCCCAACACGATGTTATCCAACCTTAATACAGCACATTCTGGTGAAAATCATTCCGTGTGGGCGCAATTCATGACGTTCATACCGAGAATTTGGATAAATCGTCGTTATTTTTTACATTACATATTATGTAGCTATTTTTCGTATTGTAGCTTCGTATACAGTACGTGAAGAAGGAGACGGGAGATGAACACAGAACTGGAACGCGCTCGCAAGCGGCAAATGTTCATCTTTCTGTTTGTACTGCTTGGTATGGCTCTTCTATTGGGGCGTCTCTATTACTGGCAGATTATTGATGGGCCGAAACTGGCTGCGCTTGCCAACGCAGAACATACACAGGTGCAGGTTATTAATGCACCGCGTGGGCTGATCTACGATGATAATGGTCACTTGCTTGCTACGAATGTGATACGCGATGACGTTTATATAGAACCGATTCAGTTTTTTACTGACTATACTGATAGTGTGCAGGCACAGGCGAAATTGGCGACCATTGTGCAGACGCTACACACAATTCTGAATATCTCACAGGGAACGCTCGACAAGGATTTCAATTCGGGCTTGCAAACCTATCGTATCGCGGAAAGTATTACACCACAACAGACGAATGCCCTGGAGGCGTCGCAGTTGCCCTATATCTTTTTAGAGCCGCATCCCGTGCGTGTCTACCCTGGTGGCGATCTAGCAGCGCAAGTGCTGGGCTATGTGGCCCCGGACCCGAATAACCCTGATCTCTACGACGGTTTCTATGGTATTGAGCAGCAGTACAACGCGCTACTCTCTGGCAAGTCGGGACAGATCACGGCGGAGACCGATCTGAATGGCAACCCACTGACCGTGGGAGCCAGTTCCAGCCAGCCCGCCGTAGCTGGAGCGAATCTGACGACGACTATTGATAGCACCAT
Source organism: Chloroflexota bacterium (assembly GCA_021828635.1). The sequence continues at coordinate 3,958 of JAJZEJ010000626.1, read as the reverse complement.
TCAGTATGATGTACAGACAGGGCTAGCGCAGACGGTCAAGCAATCTGAAGCAGAGAGCGGCGCGGCTATCGTGATCAATGTTCATACCGGCGGCATTGTAGCGATGGCGGGCTATCCGAGCTTTGACCCGAATAATTATGGTCAGTATGCCAACAATATGGGTTGTGAGGGCGCGGAAAATGTCTACTTCAACCCGTTGCTCTATTGTGCTTACGAGCCGGGTTCGACGATGAAGGCTGTGACGATGGCGGCCGCGCTCGATCAAGGGCTGATTACGCCAGATACCGCGATCTATGATCCTGGCTTTATAAACCTGGGTAATGGTATACCGATTGTAACCAACTGGATGAACGAATCTTGGGGCCATGAAACGATGACGCAGGTATTGGAGCATTCCGCCAATGTTGGCGCGGCCTGGGTGGCCTATAAAGTGTTGGGGCCGAATCGCTACTATCCGTATCTCACGAAGTTTGGCTTCGGACAACGTTACGGATTGGCTGTTCCCTCGCAGGAGCAGATAGCATCTTATAATAACCCGACCATGCCGCAGTGGTCGCCGAGCGATCTGGCACGTCAAGGGTTCGGACAGGCGATCAGCGCGACACCGCTGCAGGTGGCGATGGTCTATCAGACGATTGCCAATGGCGGCGTGATGATGCATCCATATGTCGTCTCAGCTATTGAGCAGAATGGTCACACAACACAGATACAGCCACAGGCCATGCGGCGTGTCATCAGTCAACAAGCTGCGCAGTTGCTGTCAGGCATGTTGGCGCAGGATACCGTCAGTGGTCTGGATACGCCGGTTGCCATTCCTGGCTATACGGTCGCCGCCAAGACGGGTACATCGACGACTCAGGGTCTGGCGATGGACCAGACGGAGGCGTCGGTGGCGGGTTTCTTTCCGGCCTCGAATCCGCAGTTCGTGATTCTGGTCAAGATTGATCGTCCACAGGCCACGATCTACGGCATTACCGCTGCCGGTCCCTTGTGGAAAAATATTGCGGAAGACTTGATCTGGCGCTATGCTATTCCGCCTGATAAGCCATTTTAGTGTCATCGGTATTGCGTACATTATATATGTAATAAATGTGGATGATGCGTATGCAGCAAGAAAACGAAGAGGTAGCGGCAGCGCGTAATGCGCTGAGCGCGGTATGGCAGCAATTGCTAGGGAATCGACCACTCGACGCTGCAACATTAGCGGCGTTACGCGAGTCTATCCCGACGCTTGCCAGTGACCCCTGGAGCGTGTTGCTCCAGGCAAAAGGCGTCGAGATGGTCGATCTTGAACAGGTCCATCTGCAAATCAGCGATCAGGATGTGGAGCAGATGCTCCAACTGATGCAAGAACAGGTGGATGCAAGCTCGACCGACACTGAGGCCAACGGCTAACGCAATTTCTGCTTCTTGAAGAGAGTATACTAGAAAAAATGTTCTATGTCAAGAGGGAAAAGAACGGATTGGCATGTTAGGGAACAGACCTGGACAAGATAAGAACGGGATGCGGCAGCGCGGTGAGGTGCGAAAAGAATTGCCTCCAATCGGGCGTTCACCCGCATTAGATGCGCTGGATCAGCAACGTGTTCCGGCGAAAGGGACGCCACGCAAGCGGACTGGCGGACGCCGGGTCAGCTACGCCGTGGAAGATCAGTTGGGTTCTGCGCGGGTACGCCGTAGTTTGCCACGTCAGCGTAACGCGGTGGGTGCGCAAGGTCTGAGCAGCAGCCTTAACAGTAGTCGGGCGCGTAGTGGTATCACGGCTAGCTGGCGGCGACGTTCTCCATTGGTGGTTGAGGACGTAGTTGCCCCTATGCAACCAATCAGCGATGAGGAGCAGAAAAAGCTCGCTCAACTGGAGATGCAGTTGCCGCGTGTGGCCGGGCGCATTGATCCCTGGCTCTTGATAATCGTATTAGCTCTGCTGTGTTTCGGGCTGATTATGGTCTATAGTGCGAGTTCATTCGTCTCGGCACAGACGTATGGCGATGCTTCATACTTCTTCGAGAAGCAGTTGTTGTGGACCGTTATTGGTATACCAGTAATGTTGATTACGATGCGCATCGACTACCGCGTCTGGCGGCGTTTCTCTCTGATTGGCATGGTCATCCTCTTGCCGCTACTGATACTGGTACTGACGCACTTAGGGTCGAGTGCCTATGGAGCATCGCGCTGGCTGGGTGTTGGCTCGTTCTTCTCGTTTCAACCGAGCGAGCTGGCGAAGTTAGTACTGGCACTGTATATCGCGGACTGGCTAGCGCGGAAGGGCAAGCAGGTTGGTACTTTCCTATATGGTCTGGCACCGTTTGTTATCATGATCGGCATTATTCTGGGTCTGGTCTTGCTGGAGAATGACATGGGGACGACGATCATCATTGCCGGTTTCGCGGTGGCGATGTTCTTTACCGCCGGGGCCAATATCGTGCAGTTTTTGCTGGCGATGGCTTGCGGTGGTGTCGTGCTACTGACTCAGGCATTTAAGCCGTATCGTTATGCGCGTCTGGTGGGTTTTATGAACCCATTCGCGCACATTACCAATCTGAACTTGCAACTCTATCAGTCGCTGCTGGCTTTCGGTTCCGGCGGCTTGTTAGGTGTGGGATTGGGCGAGAGTCGTCAGAAGACGGGTTGGTTGCCGTTTCCGTATACCGACTCGATTTTTGCCATTATCGGCGAGGAACTCGGCTATATCGGCTGTGCGCTGGTAATTATGCTATTCGTCTTCCTGGCCTTCCGAGGTTTCCGGCTGGCGCGTCGCACGCAGGATGTCTATGGCGCTCTACTGTCAACCGGCATTACGACCTGGCTGGTTTTGCAAGCTATTATCAATATCGGAGCTTCGACCGGCTCCATTCCTTACACCGGTGTGCCGTTGCCGTTCATCAGCTTCGGCGGCTCATCATTGGTGATTTCGATGGCGGCGGTTGGTGTTCTGCTCAATATATCGCGCTACATTCAAGAGCCAGAGAATCCGGCGCTCTCGCGTCGCACGATGACATTGGCCTTTAAGCGCAAAAAAACAATATAACACGAACGTTATGGTGCATGTAGCATGGCATGCATAAAAATAGCATGGCACCCAGAAGGGGTGTCACTACATCTAACTATAAGGGACATTATGCGAGTGTTGATTTCTGGCGGTGGCACCGGCGGGCATGTCTATCCGGCCTTGTCGGTGGCAACGCGCTTACGCGATGAATATCAAGCCGAGATTCTTTATCTGGGCAGCGATGATGGTCTGGAGACCTCGCTGGTACCGGCGGCTGGCTTGCGCCTCAAGATCATCAAAGCGGGCAAGCTGCAACGCTTCATCTCCTGGCGCACAGTCACAGGTGTGGCCCGTGTGCCGGTGGGCATGGCGCAGGCGGCTGGCATCGTGCGAGCGTTTCGACCAGATGTGGCTTTTACCAGTGGTGGTTATGTCGCGGTACCAGCAGGATTGGCGGCGCGTCTGCACAAAGTGCCATTGCTGATGCACCAGCAAGACGTGCCACCAAATCTCTCAAATCGCTTGCTGGCACCATTAGCGACGCGCATCTCAATAGCTTTTGCCGACTCGCGGGCCTACTTTCCGGCGCACAAAACGCTGTATCTGGGCAATCCGATGCGGCAGGCCATCCTGGATGCGCGAGCGGTCACGCCCACAGAGGCACGCACCCGTCTGGGTCTGGAAACTGAATTGCCTCTGCTGCTAGTTACAGGCGGTAGCCAGGGCGCACGGACATTGAACCAGACCGTTTGCCACGCATTGCCAGCATTGTTAGCGCATTGTCAGGTGTTACAGATTAGTGGCACGAAGCTTTTTGAGGAGACGCGCATCCTGGCAGAGCAAACGATGGCGGGTTTGGATGAGGTAACACGACAACGTTATCGCCTGGTGGCGTATATGGATGCTGAGATGCCACTGGCCTTGCAAGCTGCGACGCTGGTGCTGTGTCGCTCTGGGGCCGCGACGTTG
>JAJZEJ010000168.1 GCA_021828635.1 Chloroflexota bacterium | reverse complement strand
TGTTCCTGAATACGTCCGATAAGTCCACGGCACTTCCTTGTGTGTTTCATGCCTGTTTGCATGCAGGCATAAGGCGTATATATGCATGTGCATTATATCAGAGTAGCGTGTAGATAGCAACGTGGCGCGGACATTCCTCGGAATCATAAGGTTGATGTTCAGCATAAGGTGAGTGTAAAATATTGGGCATTCCTGCATCTTTATAGATGTGGTATAGTAGAGCCAGGTAGAATGAGATCACTGTGTAATTCATGAAATTTTCTCGGACGGCAATACAAGAGGATAACGTTTTTGTACGGGGGCTTGACATACCAGATGGAACAAATACCAGACCTGACGACGAAATACTACTTACGCGATCCCTTAGCAGGAGGAAACTAACACGCAGGCGGAAGGTATGTGGGAAAACGCCACGGATGTTTTCCTACACGCTGTTGCGCTCAGTCTTAGTAAACTCTCCCTCCATTATAATTGTAGAAAAGACGTTTCTTATCAAACGCACTTTCAATGTTTGAACGTTTTCATGCTTGCTCAACTTCCAAGTTTAGATACTCTACGAAAATGGGGTCAATCTCACCTTAGCTTTTATTTGAAAGGTTTGTTTCCCTGTGCTATAGTGAGTTCATTATTATAAGATAATCATCGAGAGAATAACCATCGAAAGGCAAAAAATGATGGGAAAAAGATATAAAAACCCGCCTGTTATTGAGGCTCTCTGCGAATTTCAGTTTGAATCAACGGCTTCATGGGATTTGGCTATCCCTGGAATCATATACGATCAGGTAAAACAAGATTTCCCTAAACGTTTGCAAGCGAGCAGGCTTACTGTTGATATTTCTCCTGTGGGGGAGAAAAGCCCTCGAATTAGTTCATCGCCTATTACACAATTTTGGAGCGAGGATGATACATTTCTTATCCAAATCGGTGAGAATCTATTATCAGTGAATCATTTAAAACCTTATACTTCATGGAATACGTTTCTGCCGATGATTCGTAATATTTTTAACATTTATCGTAATATAGCTGCTCCTGAGCGCCTACACGGCACTACACTGCGTTATATTAATCGCTTTGAGTTCGCTGATCGAGATAAAGATGTAAATGATTATTTTGAGCTTCGTCCTCATATTGGTTTTAAACTACCTAAAGAACTCTCAGGATTCGCTGTGATAGTGCAAATACCTTTTGAGGAAGCACAGGGCATGTTAAATGTGCATGTAGGAACAGCTATCGGTATGTTCCCAAATAGCCGGAGTATTATTAATCTAGACCTAGCCTATTCGCTAGTTACATCGAAAGCAGCTTTATTAGATAACACTGTTGATTGGCTAGAAAACGCTCACAAACACATAGAAGATACTTTTGAAGCATGTATCACTGACACCTTGAAACAAACATTTGAAGAGAGAGCAGAATGACAGATTTTATCTTAAAGCATCAATCGCCCTATAGAAAATCAGAGAGAGATACAGAAGAACACAAAGTATGGTTAGGTTCTTTAGCAGTATCTCACACACTTGCTTCCCCCGAAATCCCTTTGCTGTACCCGAACAAAGGTACAGCTACAGCTATTGTATCCTCTCTTGATCTTGAAATAATAGCTTCTCTTTATATGTTAAGGAACAATATATACTATCTTTCTGCGTTCTTAGCTAAAAATCCTCATCTTGTGAGTATATTAATAGACGCTTATAGGCATATAAAAATTTTTTTCCCTCGTTCTAACATATTCTTAGAGATTTCTGCCGAACCCGAAGAATATGGTGTGGAACAGGCAACTCTTTCTATCACTACCGATCTAACTCCCGATGACGCTATTGACATGCTTACCCAATTTGACAGAACATGGTGGTTAAATGCTCAACGGCAGGTTGTAGGAAAACTTTGTATAACATTGGAGTTTCAATGAGTTTCAACTGGTCAGAGTATTTTGATGTAGCGCAAGAACTTTTCGAGCAGGTAAAGCACCCTTCACCTCATCAAGAGGCAAAGTTGCGTATAGCAATTAGCAGAGCTTACTACGCTGCATTTGGAATGGCACGTGACCATCTACGCTTGAAGGATAAAATTTGGGAACCAAGAACACTTACCAATGTAAAAAGAGAACGGGTAAGTGTGCATGAGTATGTCATAGATCAGTTTATTAACAGCCCCGACAGTAAACGTGTGGAAATAGGGGTTAATCTTGATCGTTTACGAAAATACCGCAATGCAGCAGATTACCACCTGAATGATCTATTGCTCAACAACATATCTTTTACGACTCAAGCAACGCTTAGATGGGCTAAAGAAGTTCTCTCTGACCTGAAAAAACTTTAAGCGGCTTGCTTGTACAGGGTTAGCGCCGTCTCACGATGAAGTAGGCCACAATGGCAATCAGTGGGAGACCCAGCACGGCCGCCGGATAAAAAATCATGATGGCAACACAAGCCAGCACGCCAAGTGCAAGCAGGATGGCGGTAAACAGCACACCATTCGCGGCTACTTTAGAGGGAACAATCTCCTGACCCTCCTCTATTTCTTCCTCAACTTTTGTAGTGTCGATCTTTTGCATCTCTATTAGCTATCCTTCTCGGCATATCTCATTATCATATAATCCAGCGGAACATTCTGAAAAAGTGATACCTCTCGCCTGATGGCTCCTAGTATATCACAGATAAACCTCATGCGAACACAAGCAGTTGGCAATACCGTGGACGCGATAAATCGGTCCCTAGCGACAAATATGTGCTACTATTAAGGCAGAGAGACATCTTATAGCATATGGGCAAAAGGTTAAAAGATGAATGATAGAGAAGTGCATGTTTCGCAGCAGAAAGTACAAAGTACGTTAACGTTGCAACTACCACGTCGCACATTACTTGTCCTGTGTGGCGCGGCTGGCTGTGGCAAGAGTACCTTTGCCACCAATTTCGTCACCATGCACGCTAATCGGGGCTTATACACGACCAGTATCGTCTCTTCAGACTATTGCCGCGCCGTGATCTGTGATGATGAAAATAATCAGCTTGTGAGCCGCGATAGCTTCGAGTTGTTTCATTTCATTCTTCACAAACGCATGCAGCAAGGAGTCTTCACTATCGCGGATAGCACCGCTCTGAAAGCTCCCGCCCGCTATCAGCTTCTCGATCTGGCACAACGTCATCAGTACACCACTTGCCTACTCATCTTTGATGTGCCAATGGCGGCATGCATCCAGCAAGACCAGCAACGCCCGCGTTCGGTGGGCGCACAGGTCATCGCTTATCACTATCATCTCTTGCATCAGGCACTGCTCGATGCGCCACGCGAAGGTTGGCAACAGATTCATGTTCTACAGACACAATCCACACCAGCTACCCTGGAAATTCTGCCCGATTTGTACGACAATAGAGAGAGATTGAAGAATCCTATCGTACCATAACAAGATTTTTTGTAGAGTCACATTATCTTGAAGGACGGATAGAGCATGAAACAGAAACAGCACACGAATGAGCCGGTGACAGCAATCTATGGCGATGATACGTATCCTATCCTGCCACAAACAACCAACCCTCTGATGTTGCGCGATTCAACTCCTATACCTGCCATTCCTCAAACAGGTTTTCAGCGTTTCTCATATGGCGTGCATCTCTTCTTGCAAGCTCTGGTCCGCAAGATCAATCGCCTGCTAACTTTTGGGTTGGCATTGCTCTTATTGTTGCTCTTCGTGCGTTTCCTGCTCCACTTTTTTGAAATCACCAGCAGCCTCTTCGCGCTATGGACCTATCAGTTAAGCGACCCACTGGTCTATCCCTTTCAAGGTATGATGCCGCTCTTACCCTATAATGGCTATAGCATTGATGTCTCAACCCTCGTTGCCATCGTCGCCTATGCCCTACTCGTCAAAATTTTTACAAGCTTTTTGAGCATTGTGGTAGAATAACTCGCATTGACATTTGCCCATAGACAACGTACAATTCCATATATCCATATGGAGATATGACCATTACGTAGGGTTGCTTTTAAGTCAAGGAGTGCTTCCATGACAACCGTTTCGGCACCAACCTTGCAGAGCGAAGAGGCTCTGCTGAACCGCATCCATAGACAACAATTGGTCGAGTCTATTGAGCATATGAGTCCCGTCTATCTGGAAGGCATGAAGCGCATCCTGACGGTCTCTGCGGATACCGAGCTAATTAGCGCACCGGCCTACTATAACGCTGCCGTGCATGCTCCCACGCTGAATAATTTCGGCTCGGCTATCTCGATCATTCAGGATGAGCTTGGTCATGCGCATATCGCCTATCGCCTGATGCGCGACCTGGGTGTTGATACCGAGAAACTGATCTTCGAGCGTGAACCACGCAACTTCAAATATCCCTATGCCTTCGACGTACCACTCGATAGCTGGATTGAACTCATCGTCGCCAACGCCTTTTATGATCGTGCCGGTTACGTCCTGCTCAGCGATGTCTACCAGAGTACCACCTTCGGTCCCTGGAAGCGTGCGCTGGTCAAAGTCGATAAAGAGGAGACCTTCCATCTACGGCATGGCGAGCAGAACATGCGCAAGATCAACAAAGATCAGGGCGGCCACGAAGAACTACAGCAAGCCGTGGACTGGATGTTCCTGCTAACCGTCGAGTGGTTCGGCCTGCCCGACACCATGAAGAAGCACGGTGAGCAGCTTGAATACGGCTTCAAAGGACACAGCAACGACGAACTGCGTCAACTCTGGCTCTCCACTGCCGTGCCACTGTGTCACGAACTAGACCTCAAGGTACCCGCGCACTATGACGAGCAGCAGCAGAAATATGTCATAGATTGTGCTTTTCCAGCCCATTTCGATGCCCAGGCCAAACACTGGTTGCTTGAAGATGGCACCTGCACCTGGGATGAGGTGATGAAACGCTGGAAGGCGCGTGGCCCGGCCAACGAACGTTTTGTCAGCATGATTCAACGTGGCAAGAAAGAGATGCTGCGGCAATTGGAGCAAGAGGCATGACGACGATCTATCCATCGCTAGAAACCATGCCGCGCACCCATGCCGCGTGTCCTGCGCTATGGGATGCGCTACGCGATGTGATGGACCCAGAACTACCGATCAGCATTGTCGATATGGGCCTGATTGTGGACCTGGTCTGCCGCAATGGTATCGTCGATCTCAAACTGACCTTCACGGCGATGGGGTGTCCGGCAATGGAGTTTATCATGGATGACATCCGCGAGCGACTCTTGCGCGAACCAGGGATTCAGCAGGTCAATATCGAGATCGTCTGGGAACCGGTCTGGACGAAGGCGAGGTTGAGCGAAGAGGGCATCGACATCTTGCGCACCTGGGGAGTTTCAGCATGAACACGATAGCAGAGAGACAACAACAGCGACCTCGACGAGAACAATTGAATGAGACGCGCGTGTGGCAGGTTTTCGCACGGCGCAAGTACGAGGAGCCGTTGTATGAGATCGGCAATGTGATGGCCGACGACGAAGAATTGGCGAAGGTCTACGCCCGCAGCATCTACGACGAGTTTAGCTGGATTGAGATGGTGCTGATGCCGCGTGATAGCATCGTCACCGTCATTGCTTCATAATCAAGAGAGGAGACAGAGGTTGACAACGACGACACGCACGGATAATGCCGCGCTCTTCGCCATCCTCTCATCACTGGCGGACAACAAGCAAGCCATTGGACGGCGCTACGCCTACTGGTGTAATGGCGCACCGGCTTTAGAAGCGGCAGTAGCGGCGGCAGCTATGACACAGGACGAGCTGGGTCACGCCCGCACGCTCTATCCACTGCTTGACAACTTCACGCAGGCCGAGGCCGACCAGACGCAGATTGAGCCAGAGACGCGCACCCTGCACTACCATCTAAGCTTTTTAGATCATGACTTCGCGGGCTGGTCGGACTTCGTCGCCACCAATTTCCTGCTTGACACGGCGCTGACCACCTTGTTCGAGGCCGCGCAAAATTCTAGTTACGAGCCGTTGCGCCAACGTGCCAGAAAGATCATGCAGGAAGAGCGCATCCACTGGATGCATGGTGAGGGTTGGGTCAAACGGCTGGCGAAGGCTGGCGGAGCAGTACGCACCGCGCTCGTGCAATCGCTCACCAATCTGTGGGCCGAGACGCTCTGCTGGTTCGGCCTCGATGACGACCCGGCCATGCAGCAACTCTATAAACAAGGCATTCTCGACGCTGCGCCCGACGAGTTGCGCTCTCGCTACCTGGCGAAAGTCGTTCCCGTCCTCAATAGCGTCGGTATTGACATTCCCGTCACGTTCAATGCCGCCACAAAACACTATAGTCAGGCACAACCGCTACCCTGGCACAAGTGGAACGCCACCAGTCGAAGATTCGGAGCAAGCCAATGAGATACAATGTAGGGACCGATGTATCGCGTCCGGCGACGATCTCCTGTCCATATTGTGGTTCAACACAAACCGAGCCATATTCACTGTTCGGCCAGCAATTGTTGACTGTGCAGTATTATTGTAACACGTGTCATACACCTTTTGAGCGCATCAAGGACGATGATGTGCTGGACGACTATGCAGCACGAAAGGACGGCCAATCATGACCATGACCTCTGAAAAAACCCTTATCAACTACAGTGTAATCGAGGGCGTTGCGGTAATCGAACTGAGTAATGCACCGGCCAATACATACAGCTACGAGATGATGAGCCAGCTCGACACGGCTATCCTCAAGGCACGCTTCGATGAAAATGTGCATGTTATCGTTATTCGTGGCGCGGGCGAGAAGTTTTTCTGCGCGGGTGCCGAGATTAGCATGCTAAACAGCGTCACACCAACCTTCAAATACTATTTTTGCCTACACGCCAACGAGACCCTGACCCGCCTGGAGCAGACACCTAAGCTGGTGATTGCCGCCTTGAGCGGCCATACCGTTGGTGGTGGGCTAGAAATTGCGCTGGCCTGCGATATTCGCATCGCGCGTCGCAACGCTGGCAAGGTCGGTCTGCCGGAAATCAATCTGGGTGTGTTGCCTGGTACCGGCGGCACGCAGCGCCTGGCTCGCGCTCTACCCAAGAACAAGGCTATCGAGATGATGACCGAGGGCAAGCTACTCAGCTTTGAGCAGGCTCAAGAGCTTGGCCTGATTAACTATATCTACGAGTCCGAGGGCTATTGGGACAAGGTGATGGAGTATGCGAAAGGCTTCTGCCCACCCAATCGTGCCTCCAAGACAGTCGGGCGCATCAAGCGTTCCGTACAGTCCGGCTCCGAGATTGCCTTCTCCGAGGCGCTGGCGCTCGAACGCGAGTTGCAGCAACTCTGCTTCCAGAGCGAGGATGCCAAAGAGGGTATTGCCGCTTACATCGAGAAACGCCCCGGCCACTTCGCGGGAAAATAAATCGCTTGACGTGCATAATTCAATAAAAGCACAGGTTTTGTGCTAGTGCCGCGTGCGGCACTAGCACAAAACCTGTGCTTTTTGTTTCAATTGTCACGGTTCATGCAAGGGCGACGTACCTTAAATGAGAGACATTTTCTATTGGTAAGGAGAAGTTTACGTAATGGAAACACGCCAGTTTGGTAAGACGGATATGCAAGTCAGCGTTTTGGGCTTTGGTGGCTCTGAGATACGCGGCTCTAATGTCAATGATGTCGCGCAATTACTGGGTAGTGCGCTTGATAGTGGTCTTAACGTCATCGACACCGCTGCTTGCTATGGCGATAGCGAGGAGTTGATTGGCAAGGCTGTGGCACAGCGCCGCGACGACTACTACCTGTTTAGTAAATGTGGTCACGCTGCTGGCCTGCCCTATGAAGATTGGGACCCACGCACCATTGAGGAGAGCATCGAACGTAGCCTGCGCCGCCTGCGTACCGATCATCTCGACCTGATACAGCTACATAGTTGCTCACTCGATATTCTGCGTCAGGGCGAGGTTGTCCCTGTTTTGGAGAAGGCCAAACGAGCAGGCAAGGTACGCTACATCGGCTATAGCGGCGATAACGAGAATGCACGCTATGCGATTGGCATGAACGTCTTCGATTCGCTGCAAACCTCGATCAGCATCGCCGATCAGCAAGGCATCGACTTCACGTTGCCAAAAGCGATTGAACGCGGCATGGGCATCATTGCCAAGCGTCCCATCGCCAACGCCGCCTGGGTGCCGGAATCGCTACCCAAAAACGCTTACGGCTATCCCTACCGCGAGCGTTTGCAGCGACTCGACTACGACTTTTTGCATCAGGGAACCGATGTCTCGATAGCCACCGCGCTACGATTTACGCTCAGCATCCCTGGCGTCTGCGTGGCGATTGTTGGCACAGCTAAACCCAGTCGCTGGCAACAGAACGCCGCCTATGTCAATCAGGGCATGCTCAGCAAAGAGCAATATGAGAGCATTCGCGCCATCTGGGAGGAACGTGTCGATCAGCACTGGCTGACGCAGGGCTAATCTAAGAGATGAAAGGTAAGCCGTGTCTCGTGAAAAATTTCACTGATGAGGCACGGCTATTTTTAGCTTCTCCATCAGAAAATTTGTACGTAGATGATCTGCTCTCACCGTACCGATGGATGAGTAGGGCGAACGAGGGAACATGCCTCGTTCCTCCTAGCTGGTCTCGTCGCCCGTCTTGAGCGCCTCCTCGATAACCTGCTCCAGTGGCATGGTCCGTCCCTCTTGCCAGGCCCCTGCAAAGGCTTCCTCTCCCAGTACTCGACGGGTAGCTGCTACTGCCTGCTCATAGGCGGCCTGATCGACCGGGTAGAGAGGAACTCCAATAGCCTCCCGCAGTGCTTGTGCGGTACCCCACCACCGTGCAGCCGTGGCTGGGACTCCCCCTCTCGCCTCCAAAGCAGCCAGACCCTCCAGACCCCTCGCCTGATATTCTTTGTAGGCTCCTAGCTGCCGCAGCAACGTTAGGTCGTGCTGGTAGAGCTGACGCGCCGCCTCCGGCTCGCCTTGCAGTGCCACAAGCTGTGCCAGGGCCAGACGCATATTGCTGTCGTCTCCCCCTTCGCCTCCTGCCTCCTTGTAGATTGTCAGGCACTCTTCCAACAGGGGACGCGCTGCCACCAAGTTCCCTTGCACCAACTGCATCCAGCCCTGCAGGCCCAACAGATAGACGCGGTTAGCGATGTTGCCCAGCGCACGGAAGTGCGAGGAGCTGGAGTCGGCCAACTGCTGGGCGTACAGCGGATCCAGTTGAGAGATAAAGAACAAGCGGGCCTGGAGGAAGCGCACCCAGCCCTGACGCTCTTGATCGGCCAACCCTTCGTAGAGCAGCAGGCTCTCCGAGAGTAGCATGCGGGCCTGCTCGTACTGGCCCGTTTCGGTGGCAATGCGGGCCAGTTCAGTCAAGCATTGGCCGCGCTTCCATCGCTCCCCCAGTTCGTCAAAGAGCGAGCCGGCCTCCT
>JAJZEJ010000437.1:8018-9403 GCA_021828635.1 Chloroflexota bacterium | reverse complement strand
CCCACTAGTTGGCCGCGAGCGTGAATATGAAACGATGCGCCAAATCATGCTCAACATCGAAGGGCAGAATCATAAACGTGAAAGCCAGACAGAAAAACGCTTATTAGCATCACGCTCAGCAGAGCTACAAGCCAGTACTACCACGACTACCACGACTGCATCAGGAAACCAGCGACAACCGCACTTTACCCTGCTGCAAGGCGAACCAGGCATTGGTAAGACACGCCTGGCTGAAGAGTTAAGCCTTGAGGCCGACAAGTGTGGTTGGGCGGTTGCCTGGAGTCGCGCTTATGAGCAAGAAGGCACCATCCCTTATCGTTCCTGGACCGAACTTTTGCGCACACTACTCAATACACTAGCCACAGCTAGCGATGATAAGAAGATTACTGCTATTCCACAAGCTATACATCTGCTCTCGCAACGCTTCCACTTTCACCCCGAACATCTTGGAATCCTACTCCCAGAATGGGTGGGACAACCACAATCTTCGCTCTCCCGCTTATTGCCAGCGACACCACATGAGCAGGAACGCTTGCATCTGTGGGAAAGCACATTGGGCCTGCTAAACGCGCTCAGCACTATTCACCCCTTACTACTCGTATTGGATGATCTGCATTGGGCCGATGAAAGTAGCGTCGAACTTTTATCATATCTGACACATCATCTGCACAAGCAACGCATCTTCATTATCGGTACCTGCCGCGACGGAGAAGTATCGCCAACCCACAAGTTACGCACTTTGATTGCTGATCTACATAGAGAACAGAGCATTGCCATCATCAATATACAACCACTCACCCACTCCCAGATCGGTACACTTCTATCCCACCTCCCGCAAGATCTGGTACACTCTATTCAGGAGCAGGCTGCCGGCAACCCTTTCTTCGCAGAAGAACTGGCACGCGCGGTTGAGACAAGCACACAAGAGGATTGTACCCGACAAACTACCTCAATATCTAAAACACGGGTCGAGCAGGATAACTACAGTCTCAGAAAAATCTCACGCACCTATCGCTCTCTACCAGAGGCTATCGCAACAGTATTAGATCGCCGCTTACATAAACTGAGCAGCGAATGTCAGACGCTCTTGAGCAAGGCCGCGATCCTCGGTGGCTCCTTCGAGCTAAGCCAACTCCTGCCAATGGCGCTAGAACATAGCGAGGATGTGGTACTAGACTTACTTGACGAAGCTCTCAATGCGGGCCTGCTGACCGAAGCAAGCAATACAATCAGCATCACCTACCAATTCTGGCATCCGCTGATCGTCAGCCATCTCTACGATCGCCTATCAGTCGCGCGGCGCGCGCAGTTGCACCGGCGCGCGGCCAAATCGCTCATACTCACCAACCAGGGGCGCGAAAAGGAAGTGGCGGCAGCGATCACCC
>JAJZEJ010000437.1:0-8008 GCA_021828635.1 Chloroflexota bacterium | reverse complement strand
GCATCCGCTGATCGTCAGCCATCTCTACGACAGGCTCTCGGCTGCCCGTCGCGCTCTACTCCATCGCAAGGCCGCAGAGGCTATTAAGGTTGCGCAAACAACACAACCGCAAGAAAAGGTCGCCGCTACGATTGTCTACCACCTGCGTCGTAGCAACGGTGATGCACGGGATATTGCCCACTACGCCGAATTAGCAGCGAATAGTGCGTATACCATCGCCGCCTATTCCGAGGCCCGTCATTACTATTTGCTAGCTCTGCATGCCAGTATCGGAACGCAACTCCACAAGATTGATAACATAGATGCGCATGAATCCATCGACCTGATTACCAGCCAGCCAATTACCGCACGGCTACTTTCTACCATCGGCGATGCACACCATTTTTGCCACCTGCTCGAATTTGTCGCGGAATGTTGCAATGTTATGGGCGATTTTGCGGATATTCGCCATCTCTATGAATATATCTTCAACATACATACAAATAGCTTTTTTCAGCAGCAGATATCGGCCCGCTACCCGGATAAAGTCACGCAACAAAAACAAGAGGCACAACTTCAAGGTCTGCTCTGGCGTGAAATGGGCAGTACTTGGAAAAATATCGGCGATTATGAAAAAGCTTTCGTTTGTTACCATCGTGGCAAAGATATTATGTTACAAGCAGGTGTTACTTCTGGCGCGGCCTGGGCCTGCCTGCATCGCCAATATAGCGCCCTTCTTTGCTCACAGGGACGCTCCGAAGAGGCCAGACGCTATGTACAGGAAGCGTTAAGCATGTTGGAACAAGTTATTGCTCCAAGTACACAGTTCTCAGATGAAAAGAAACTATCTACCCGTACCGAGCGGGCGCTGATGGGCGATCCAATTGAATTAGGTTACGCCAATGAACTGCTTGGCGTCATAGAAACTGGTACAGGTCAGCTTACCGATGCCATCAAACGCATGCAAACAGCTCTGGAAGTCTTTGAGCGCCACGAGCTTTTCTCAGATACAGTGCGCATCTGTGGCAATTTAGGTGCGGCCTGTATTATGAAAGGCGATCTTACAGCCGGGCGCATGTATCTGAAACGTTCCTACGATCTGGCCGAGCGCATCGGCGACCTACCAAATATCGCTTTCGTGACAATCAACCTCGGTGACATCTCCAGCCGGACCGGCAATCTGCTCGAAGCGGAAAATTGGTTTCAACGCAGCCTGGCTAGCGCCGAGCGCGTGAACGACCGCGAACAAATGAGTTGGTGCTACTCAGAATTGGCTCGTGTGCAGCATGATTTGGGGTATTTGCAAGAGGCAGCACAGAGTCTGTATCGCGCAATGACCATTGGACGCGCCATTAAAAATGTGCGTTGCATTCATTATGCCATGATCTGTCTTGGCGATTTACGCACGACAGAGGCACTTCTTGCTTGCCAAATGCAGCCGGATGGCACTGAAGAACAATCCGCACTGTGTAAACGACAACTAACACGCGCACGTTCTACGCTTCAACGTGCCATTCAGTCGGGAGGCTTGGAAGCAGAGCCAATGATCGAAGGCAAGCTTTATCTCGCCACAATCTATTTCATGCAAGGCGACCTCACCACCGCCTATCAGATGGCCCAGGTCTCTTTGCAAGAGGCCAAAGAGCATGAAGTGGCCCGCATCGTTGGTCGCGCTCATCGCCTCTTAGGGCGTGTCAAAGCAGAACAAAAACAGTTTCAAGAGGCATCTGAACACTTTGAACAGGCATTGGAAGTATTTCGCCAGTTAGGTGTGCGCATCGATTATGCCAGAGCATTGCACGGTTATGGTAGCATACTCCTACAAAATACGCTGGCTTCCGTAGGCGAGATACCAGCAGAACATTCATCTTTTTATGCAGACTACATACGCGGTCTGGAATATTTATATGAAGCGCGTTCCATCTTCACTACCTGCCACGTCTCAATCGACCAGCTCTGGCTCGAACAAATACTGGCAACCTATGCTCCCCATGCGGTAATATGAAAGGGAATATTGATGCTACTGACTTGAGAGGAGAACGCTTTCGTGACCACAAACGAGCAAGATCGTGTTGAATTAGAGACATTACGGCAAGAGTTTCAAAAGCAAGCAACCATCCAGAAAACTATTACACAGCTTTTCGCGCCGGAGGATGACGGACTGCGCCACGCACTCGCCTCAGCCAAGACCGAGGGATTACCAGAAATTCAGATTTCGCCCATACAAGGCAAGCTATTACAGTTGCTCGCTGTTGCCTGCAACGCGCGTAAAATCCTGGAGATCGGCTCGCTGGCCGGTTATAGTGGCATCTGGCTAGCCCGCGCCTTGCCAGCCGATGGCAAGTTGACTACATTGGAGATCAACCCACACCATGCCGAAGTTGTACGCAACTCCTTTGCCACTGCTGGGGTGGGAGAACGCACCGAGGTTCGTGTCGGCAAGGCACTCGATCTTTTGCCACAACTTCAGGATGAGGCACCATTCGATCTGGTCTTTATCGACGCCGACAAGCAACCCTATCCCGACTATTTACAATGGGCCTTACGCCTGACTCGCCCTGGCAGCATCATCGTAGCGGATAATTGCGTGCGTGGCGGCGTAGGACTACTTCCACCGGAACAGATACAGGATGCGGGCAACGCCGGTATCGCTACCCTCAACCAGCAGGTAGCCAGCAATCCACGCCTGCTCTCACTCGCGTTGGCGATAGATGATGGCTATATGGACGGCTTTACCATCGCCGTTGTGCGTTCATAAATGAGGGAATAGATGACAACAGCGGATATTGTGATTGTCGGTGGTGGCATTATCGGCACCTGCCTGGCCTATCATCTGGCACAAAGAGGTGCCACGCGCGTCGTGCTGCTGGAACGCGAGGAACTGGCCGCTGGTTCCAGTGGACGTGCTACTGGCGGCATTCGTCAGCAGTTCGCCGACGAGATCGATATCCGCTTCTCCATCGCTGGTGTGCGCTTCTATGAGCAATTCACTCGTGAAACAGCAGCATGCCCACCTTTCTATCAATATGGCTACCTCTTTTTTGCCACTGATACACATGCATGGGAAAACTTGCAACGCTACGCCGCCCTGCAACAGGCGCTCGGCGTGCCAACACAACTGCTGAACGCCGCTCAAGTGCAACAACGCATTCCACAATTGTTTGTTGATGACATTGCTGGAGCGACATTCTGTCCCACTGATGGTTACAGCAATCCTGGCGCAATGGCCCAGGCGTTGGCAACAGAGGCACAGACGCGCGGCGTGCGCATCATGACGCATAGTCCCGTGATAGCCATTCATGTTATCAATGGACGAGTGCAAGCGGTACAGACACCAGATGAGACTATTGCTACCCCCATCGTAGTCAATGCCACTGGTGCATATGCGGCACTTACTGCCCGCCTTGTTGGTATGAACAATCTGCCCGTCTATCCACTGCGCCGCCAGCTCTACCTGACCGAGACACTTACCGAAAGTGATCTGCCGAACGATGTACCGATGACTGTTGATCTACACACCGGTTTTCACTTCCGAAGACGCGATGGCCGTGTCGTATTGACCATGCCACTGCCTATCAGCGCAGAAGAGATGCAACGCAACCGAGGACTAGAACCAGATGCGTTCAAACTGAATGTCGATGAGGATTTCTGGCAACGCGCTATCAGGCCAGAGCTAGCACATCGCTGTCCCACGTTGGCACATGTCCCTATCGCACAGGTGTGGACGGGTCTATACGAAATGACTCCCGATGAGCATCCGGTGCTGGGCAAAACAGAGATCGAGGGTTTCTATTGCGCCTGTGGTTTTAGTGGTCATGGCTTTATGCACGCCCCAATGGCCGCCCAACTGATGACCGAATTACTCCTGGATGGAGCAAGCAGCATACTCCCGATTGAGCAGTTCAGCATCGAGCGTTTCCGTACAGGCAAGCTGATCGAGATGACGCCCATGCTGTAACATAGAGATACAATGGAGGTTCTCTAACTGAACCATCTATCGCTATGAGAATAGTGAGAAATATATGGTAATAATTAGTATCTATTGGTATAATTATGTATGTGAACAAATTTTTTTGAAGAGTAAAGGAGTCAAAAATGTCGGGGAGCTACTCGTTAGGCGAACACCTGGAAACTTTCATCAAGCAGCAAGTAGCCACTGGTCTTTACAACAACGAAAGTGAAGTTGTGCGAGACGCATTACGGCAAGCTGAGTCGCGTTACCTGAAATTAAAAGCTCTGCGGGAGCATCTTAACAATGCAGTAAGGCGTGGGGGGGGCTATACCGATGATGACATTGCCGCGATTCTGGCGGCTGATGTAGAGTAGTAGGTTTGTTTTATGTATCAGTTACGCTATCTGGAGCAGGCCAAAACCGATCTGCTCCAGATTAAACGCTACCTCGCCAGGGAGAGCGGCGATAATACGCTTGCTATCAAGTATACGGAAAAGCTCCGGCAACAATGCCGGAAGCTCGCAGAATTACCCGGCATCATGGGGAGAGCAAGACCTGAATTAATGGAGGGGGTAAGAAGTATTCCCTATGGTAATTACGTAATTTTGTTCAGGTATAACAGAGATTTTGTTGAGATTATCTCTGTCATTGAAGGACATAGAGATATAGAGGAGTTGCTTCAATAATAGATGTATGAATCGATATAGAGATTATCTCTACATTGACGCTGGGAGCTGAGCTTATCAGATCATGCCAATGCATCCCAGCCATTAAGCTGCATAGTCACACTAGCTGGCAGCAAATCTAGTAGTGAACCTGTGCTACCATTATTGCTACTCAGGTTGATGTACCACAGACGATGGCTACCATCGGCATAGGTGGCTTCTAATGCCAGATGTTGTCCAAGCGGTGCCAGCGCGATACTGCTCTCGCAGATAGGCGTCGCAGAACTAGCAATATCTGGACAAATTGCCACCGCGCCAGGAAGCGCATCTGCCAACAATAGCGTATCCTGCTCAGCAGTCGCACCCAACGCGACAAGCTGAAACTGTTTGTTCACATCGCGCATGATTACCAGCGCACCATCCGCCGCATAGCCAATTGGCACTCCACTAGAACGTAGCAAGCGCGGGTTACTACCATCACTATTAACCGCGTAAAGACCGCCAGACTGATCATAATAGACCGTAACACCATCCGGGCTAAGCCAATACGCAGGCGTGGGAGGATTGAGTGCTTTTATTCCATTCGCAATATTACCAACAACATACTGAGGCTGAGGTGTACTAGCAGTCTGTGTAATATCAACGCGGAAAAGCACACCACTCGATTGACCTTGCGCGGGCGTATAGTAGAGAAAAGGTGCGCGATACGCAACCAGAGATACTACTTGAAGAGCAGACCATAGCACTTTGACCTGGCTTGTCTGACTATCAATCTCTACAAGTCCCTGATTGGGAGAAGCAAGCAAAATGTGGCGGCTATCAGGCATCCATATTGCCTGGGTAGCGTCATTCTGGGCATTGTTCACCGTATAAATGTTGATCGCTTTCTGTGGTGGCCGCAACATCCAGTACAGTATGCGATTCCCCTGGCTGTAGTGATACAGGATATGCAGGCCATCGGGTGACACCCCATCGATGGAGGGTGGCGCGGGTGTAAAGGCCAGCGTGGTAGCACTGGCGGTACGTGCGTCGTAATTGACTAATTCAAATGGTCCCGACGTGCCTTCCTCACGCGCCGCCAACACACCATACCAGTCGGCAAAGGGTTTTGTTGCGGCTGGTGTCGGTGCGATAGTGCCGGGTACGAGCAGGCGGTCCCAACCGAAAACTTTTACTGATGTTGCGCCTGTCGGCAAAGCAAGTGCATGTTGCACGCCACGCGCTATATCGTCATACCATAATACCTGACCACTTGTATTGCTAGCCTTCACCACCATAGTTTCACCATAGGGTGAAACCGCGACATTAACCATATCCACAACCCGTGCATTTGGGGCAATGTTACTTACCAATACCTGATCTTGCGCAGAAGTCGCACCGAGCTTGACGAGTTGGAACACGCCGTTCACATCTGACAACGCGAGCAGTGAGCCATCAGAAGCGTAACCGACAAGTTGGCCCACCTGCATCCGTACCATATGCGGGTTGCTACCATCGTTATTCACCGCATACAGTGCATTTTGTCCCAGGCATGTGTAGTAGAGACTATTGTTATAGGGACTGAGCCAGAAATGCTTTGTCGCGTCACAATTCGTGACCGTCTGCATCGTGCCATCTTTCAGATTAACCCGCTCCAGGCTACCTGCGAGACCATTAGAACTATTGAAAACATACAGATAGCCATTCCGATAGTATTGCAGATAAGGTATAGCGGGCGACGCGATAGGTTTAATTTCAGGCAATATATGCTGTACCACGCCAGTTGTCACATCAACCTGCACAATGCCTGTTGGTGTGCTGATGAAAACACGCTGATCATCTGTACTCCAGATGGCATTGCCGCCCTGACCAGCAGTGGTATAAAGCAGTTGTACCGTGGAATGGGTCAGCAGTATATACGAGGTTTTAGACTGGTTATAAACAGCATATACCAGACTGTAACCGTTATGAGCAATGCTCTCTAGCACCGCTGATGTTGTGGGAACAGAGGCCAGTTCCACAGAACGACCGCTCACCGGGTCAAAGTTAGCAACGGCAAAGCGATGATTGAGATTATAGCTTACGGCGACAGAGGACCACTCAGGAGACGGAACATAGGCCGCGGAATGCGCAGGCAGAGCAGCATTTGTGGTGCTACTGGTTGTCCGCGGCAGTGTGCCTCGAAAGAAACTGAACAAGCTGACGGAAACCAGTATCAAAGCGGCAACCGCGATCAGTGAGAAAACATTGCGCTGGCGCGAACGGTTGCGCCAATTTACCGCTGATAAGGGAGCGGGTGGTGATGGAAGTGGGCTAATCGGCTCAATATCAAGTTCCTGCGCTGGCTCTACAGATTGTTGCTGCTCACTGCGTAGAGATGCGAAAATGCGACTGGTGGTAGAAGGAACGATCCGCTCACCTTCCGCGAGGAAATCGCGCAGCACCTGACGTTGTTGTGCGGTCCGATCATCATTCCATGCATTGGGCGCATTTTCCTTCATAATTGTTCTTCCTGCTCCAGTCCTGAATAGATTCGTTGAAATGCCTGACGAGCGCGTGAAAGGCGACTTCGCACAGCTGGCAGCGTCTCTTGCAGCATCTCCGCAATCTCGTTATAGGTAAAGCCCTCGGCATCCAGTAGCAGGCAGGTAGCGGAAGGGGTCGGCAACTGCGCCAGCACACGACCAACCAGATCACGATACGCCACACGCTCCTCAAAGCGTTCTTCGCTGACTAACGTATCCTCGCGTACCTCACTCCAGGACTCTTCATCCTCATCCTGGGACGAGGAGAACGAAACCAGAGTCACATGTTTTCGTCGCCGCCACTCGCTGCGAACCTGATTCAAGGCAATACGATAGAGCCAGGGGGCGAAATGCAATTGCTCCCCATTCATGCGCGGCAAGGCGCGATATGCCGCCAGAAACGTCTCCTGGCACAAGTCTTGCGTCAATTGTATGTCATGGGTTAACCCATAGAGCATACGCCTGATACGCGGCTCATAACGTATCACCAGAGTCTCAAAAGCGGTCATCGACCCTTGACAGGCCGCATTGACCAGTTGAGCCTCGTCTTGCACGGCATTCATGTAACCCCATTACCAGTCAGCTTGATGGAAGCTGATCCTCTAAACAGACTAATGCATAGATGTGGCGCTTTGTCTCATATTCCCCAGATCATCCCCCCAGGTGGCTATGAGCAACCCATCCTTACCAGTATAGGCGCACAACACACAAGCCTACAATGAATTATTTCACATTTTTCTCTGTTCTGCTGGCTTTTGGTTGGTAAGAAGAGATGTTGACGGAGTAGTACAATGAAGAAAAATAGAAAAGGAGCAATCATGCGTTATCTCGCACCAGAATACACCTATACCACAGAGGGATTGCAACGGAACAGGTTGATTACCATCAACGACGATGGCACTATTCAA
>JAJZEJ010000205.1 GCA_021828635.1 Chloroflexota bacterium | reverse complement strand
TAAGCACGGACTGGCCTATCGGACGAAAGCGCCCGCCAACTGGTGTCCCAGTTGCAATACCACACTGGCGAACGAGCAGGTACTGGCGAACGGCACCTGTGAACGTTGTGGCAGTATGGTCATTCGTAAAGAGATCGACCAGTGGCTGCTGAAGATCACGGCCTATGCCGAGGAACTGCTGAAGTTTGATGGCATCGAGTGGCCGGAAAAAACCGTTACCATGCAGCGCAACTGGATTGGGCGTAGCGAGGGTGCTGAGATTCGTTTCGGCATCGAAGTCGATGGACAGCGCGAGGAGATTCCGGTCTTCACAACACGCCCGGACACCATCTTTGGCGCAACCTTCTTCGTGCTGGCCCCAGAGCATCCCTGGGTAGCGAAGATCACCACGCCTGAACAGCAAGCGGCAGTCGATGCTTACGTCGAGCAGACACGGCGCATGACAGAGATTGAGCGTATGAGCGCCGAGAAAGAGAAAACAGGTGTCTTTACCGGCGCGTATGTCATCAATCCGGTCAGCGGCGAACAGGTACCGGTCTGGATTGCCGACTATGTGCTGATGGGCTATGGCGCGGGCGCTATCATGGGTGTGCCAGCGCACGACCAGCGCGACTTCGAGTTTGCTCGCAAATTCGGTATTGCTATTCGTCAGGTTATTCTGAACGAAGGTGAGGAGCCGAGCGATGCCGCCACCTGGGCCGAATCGAAAGAGGCATTGGGGATGATGGTCAATTCCGGTTCCTTCGATGGTACGCCAGCCTCGGAGGCGAAGGCCAGCATTATCAAGTATATGGAGGAGCAGGGCGTTGGCAAGGCGATGGTGACGTATCGTCTGCGTGACTGGTTGATTAGCCGTCAACGTTATTGGGGCGCACCCATTCCCATTATGTACTGTCCTAAAGATGGTACTGTGCCGGTACCGGAAGATCAACTGCCGGTCTGGCTGCCTGAAAATGTGCAGTTTAAGTCTACGGGTGAGTCGCCACTGCGCTACGAGCCGGAGTTTGTCAATACTACCTGCCCGATCTGTGGTGGTCCAGCTACCCGCGAGGCTGATACGATGGATACCTTCATCTGCTCATCCTGGTACTTCCTGCGCTATACCGACCCGCACGATAGCGAACATGCCTGGACGCCGGAGAGCATCGCACGTTGGATGCCAGTCGATCAGTATGTTGGTGGCGCGGAACATGCTACGTTGCATCTGCTGTACTCGCGTTTCTTCGTCAAAGCACTGCGTGACATGGGCTATCTGGACATCAATGAGCCGTTCAAGCGCCTGTTCCATCAAGGAACTGTACTGGGTCCAGATGGGCAGAAGATGTCGAAGTCACGCGGCAATGTTGTGGCACCCGATGAATATGTCGAGAAGTATGGTGCAGACACTGTGCGCTGTTACATGATGTTCATTGGTCCCTTCGATGCGGGTGGTGTCTTCCGCTCGGACAACCTGGAAGGCGTTTGGCGCTTCCTGAATCGTTTCTGGAATCTGGTGACAGACGGCTGGAGCGATGGCAATGTCACGCTGGAAGAGACGAGGGAGACGCGCTCGATTGAGCAACTGCGTCATAAGACTATCAAGCGTGTGACGGAGGACATCGCCAGTTTCCGCTTCAATACGGCGCTGGCGGCGTTGATGGAGTGCAACAATGTCATGCTGAAGCTGCATAATACGCCCGTGGCGCGTAGCACAGCCTATCAGCAGACGCTGGAAACAATGATGCAACTGCTGGCCCCGATGGCTCCGCACATGACCGAGGAATTGTGGCACCAGACGGACCATAGCGGAAGCATTCACGCTACCGAGTGGCCCTCTTATGATGAGGCCATGACGCAGGATGAAACCTTCACCCTGGTTGTGCAGGTCAATGGCAAAGTGCGCGAGCGTATCGAGGTTCCGGCTGATATCAGCGAAGACGAGGTACGGCGACGAGTGCTGAACAATGAGCGCGTGCTGTCTTTCATCGGTGAATCGACGGTGCAGAAGGTCATCTATATTCCTGGCCGTCTGGCAAACGTGGTAATCCGTAACCGTTAAGCGTCTCTTTCTACACTCTACTATAGAAAAAGTAAACAGAGCAGCGACTACATATGCAATGTCGTTGCTCTGTCATTCTATGGAGAAATCTTCTCAGGTGTGTCATTTTGGTATTTGCTGGCGTTTATACTATAGAGGGGTGAGAAGTTTGCGAGAAATCCGTGAGGGAGCGGAGAAAATATTCTCTCAGATATTCGTGTTATAGAGTGTAGTGTAGTTCACGGTTCGTTCACGGCTTATTCACAGCCACAGATGGAACCTGAATGGCTATCCATTCGTATACAGTGCAGATAGCTCATATATGTAACCTTTGAACGAATGTGAGTCTGGAACGGAGCTATCAGCTTAAAAACGAATGTGACCTATTTCATAGTAGCGATGTCGCCTAGTCGATGGAAAGATGATGCGCCTCCACTTACGCTATAGATAGAGAGAATAGTAGAAAGAGGAGCGCGGAAAGCATGGAGCGAACAAAGTAGCTCGCCAATCAGACGTATATTTGATGCAGTGCGCATACGAGCAGGCTCTTATTTTAGCCACGCCAACACTCATCCAGGAGTCTCACGATTGGTTGCACCGCGAGCAATAGGACGCAGTAAAGACAAAAACAGCGACCACAGAGATAAAAGGATAGTAATTATGAATACAAGACCACTTGAAATTGTCCGGCAAACAGAAGATACCAGTAGTGAGGTGGATGTACTGATGCGGCACGGCTTCACAACCGATGAAGTTATTTCGCTGCTCTGGCTACGCCAATGGTATCAGACCGGTGGTAGCGACCGTATGGAGATTGTGCGCCACCTCGAATTTCTCAAGACTCTGGTGATGAGTGGAAAGCTAGAACAGTAGGAACGTGATTTATTACGTCCTGAGAGCTGAGGCAGTATAATATGAGAAACTAAAAAGAGGTTCCGCGCAATTGCGCGGCTCTTTTTGTATCCATTTTAGGTTATGGCTCGTAGATAGGTCAAGTAGCTGGGTTTCTGGACTCGAACAAGCGGGCCACCGAGTAATTCATAGACCCCTACAGAAAAGTATTCGGTGCGTGCATTTCCGGCATCGATACGATATAATAGAAGTGTCACCATTCGCAACCCGACGCACTCCAACGCTTTCCTTCTATACGGAATGCAGCATGTTGGATGCCCAGAAAGCAGGGAAACATTATGGATAGACAGCCGGGTAACATGCACTGGCTACAAAACAATAACGACAGGCAGACGCAGCGCCCCGGAAATTCTGGTGGCCCTAATGGACAAGGAGGACCACAAAAACGTCCTTCCTACAATTTGAATCGCTGGCTGCTCGTTCTTGTCGCCATTATGCTCGTTGTCTATATATACAATTACTTTAGTTCTAGTACACAAACGAATACGCCCAAAGTTGATAACATTTCGTACACGCAACTTTATCAAGAGATAAATGCTAAGAATATCAAGACGGCAACTTTTGTTGGGCAGAGCCAAATACAGGGGCAATTTAACACGCCGTTCAATGGCTATAGCCAGTATCAATTGGCACAACTCGCTAATGGTGATCCGCAACTTCCGCAGTTGCTGATTAACAGTGGGGCTACCGTCTCCTATCAGCCGCCAGCCGACAACAGTTTCTGGCTCAACCTGCTAATCAATCTCATACCCTGGGTTCTGCTGATCGGTCTCTTTATGTTCTTGAGTCGCCGTGCGACACAGGGGCAGCAGGGTGTGTTCAGTTTTGGCAAGAGCCGGGCCAAGCTGATTCTCGAAGATCGTCCTAGCACGACCTTTGCGGATGTTGCTGGTGTCGATGAGGCCAAATATGAGTTGCAAGAAGTGGTGGAGTTCCTCAAGACGCCACAAAAGTTCCAGCGTCTGGGCGGCAAGATACCGCGTGGTGTGTTGCTGGTTGGCCCTCCAGGAACCGGTAAAACGCTCCTGGCACGTGCCGTAGCTGGTGAAGCAGGCGTGCCATTCTTCTCGATGAGTGGGTCTGAATTTGTTGAAGTGCTGGTTGGTGTTGGTGCCAGCCGTGTGCGTGACCTCTTCGATCAGGCCAAAAAAGCCTCGCCAAGCATCATCTTTATTGATGAAATTGACGCCGTTGGTCGCCAGCGCGGTTCTAGCATCAATACGAATGATGAGCGTGAGCAGACGCTCAACCAGTTGCTGGTTGAGATGGATGGTTTTGATAACCGTCAAGCGGTGGTTGTTATTGCCGCTACTAATCGTCCCGATGGTCTTGACCTGGCACTGTTGCGCCCCGGTCGTTTCGACCGCCGTGTCACTGTGGATCGTCCCGACTGGAATGGCCGCTTAGCCATCCTCAAGATTCATAGCCGCAATGTACCACTGGCCGGTGATGTGGACCTGGTGGCTATTGCGCGTGCCACAACTGGTATGGTTGGTGCTGACTTGGCGAATCTGGTCAACGAGGCTGCCTTGTTGGCCGCACGCCGCAACCTTGATCGTGTGACGCAACGCTGTTTTGATGATGCGCTGGATAAGATTATATTGGGGGCTGAGCGTCCACTGGTACTGAGCGATGCTGATCTGGATGTGACCGCGTATCACGAGGGTGGTCATGCGCTGACTGGGTTGCTATTGGAAGGCTCTGACCCAGTCACGAAGGTCACGATTGTGCCACGTGGGCAGGCACTTGGTGTCACAATGTACACGCCGCTTGATGATCGCTACAACTACTCGAAAGAGTATCTGATTACGCAGATCATCACAGCCCTGGGTGGTCGCTCTGCTGAGCAGGTGGTCTTCGGACGCATCACTACCGGTGCTGAGAACGACTTGCAGCGTGTCACGGCTCTTGCGCGTCAGATGGTGACGCGCTGGGGTATGAGTGAGCGTATGGGAACCGTTTCCTTCAGTGATCGCCAGAGTCCTTTCGCGGGCGGCGGCGATACCGGTGCGCCATCAAGCTATAGCGAAGAGACTGCCGAATTGATTGACGAAGAGGTAGATCGTATCGTGCGCGGTTGCTACGGCGAGGCTGTCGAACTGCTCACGACCTATCGCTCGACGCTCGACCTGATCGCGCAGGAGCTACGTCGTCACGAGACGATTGATGCTGCTAAAATGCATGCGATCATGCAAGAGACGGGTGCGCCAATTGCCTCGACGCAATTTCCCAAACTTCCGATTAAGGGTAGTCCGGCAGGTGTGCCAAAGGCCGTTGCGCCAACCATACCTGTGCAGCCTCCCGCTCCTGAGTTTGGTCCAGCCGATTTTGGTAACGCCTAAAACAACGAAGACGAACAGACAACAAACGGGTAAAAGGTGGAACGCCTTTTACCCGTTTGTTGTCTGTTCGTCTTCTAGCAGGTCTATTGCCCCTGCTTGTAAACTTCAAGCGCCTTGCCCAGGAATGCCTCTTCCTCAGCCGTGTAGGGATAGGGGATGGGGCGCTGCTCGGCGGGCATCTCTTTCAGCTTGCCGTACATGTTTTGTAGCCCCTTCGTGATGCCAGCATCGCTTTGCGTGAACTGGCCGATCAAGGCGAGCCAGCGTGCGGCAAATGCCTGGGCATTGGAACTGGCCGGGTCTTGTCCGCCAGCGACGAGACGTTTGAGTTCGCTTAACACCTCGCTCCATTGCTGGCTGGCGCGGCGCTGATCTTCCTCAGTCCAGTTTTTGCCGCGTTCAGCTAGTTGCTGGCGCTGCTCTTCGCTATAGGATTGCTTGCTCAGTTCCTCCATCCGCGCAAGCTGCTCGTCACTAAAGTACTTCTTTTGCCAATCATTGCTCTGTGTCATTTGTATCACCTGAATCACTCTTATAATCGCGTCCCAGTTTTGCGCGTTGACTGCTAGCAACTTCTCGGTCTCTTCAAGCGCCTGGATAACCGTATCCAGTTGCATACGCCGCTCACGCATCATGGCCTTTTGCAGAAAAAGCGACTCGCGCAGACCAGTTGGGCCGACATGCAGGCAGTGCTTGATCTCTTCCAGCGAGAAACCAAGAAACTTGAGCGCCAGAATTTGCTGAAGGCGTGGTAGATCGGCATCGCTATACAGTCGATGGCCCGCCGCGCTATGACTTGATGGTGAAAGTAGCCCAACTCTATCATAATAGCGTAGCGTGCGTTGTGAAACCGCCGCTTTCCGCGCGAACTGGCTGGTTTGATACCATTTTTGACTCATGATTCAGGTGCTACCTCCTTTCTAAAAAGGAGTGTAAAGCATGACGTAACGTCATATGCAAGCCTTTTTGGCGGCAATTTCCTTGCTTATCGGCTGGCCCACAACATGCCGCGTCGCATAATCTCAAACGCCTCCGGCACCTCAAAATCTTTCACCACGTGACCTAGCGAGCTATAAAAGACTTTGCCCTGACCCCAGCGTTTTTTCCAGACCACCGGCATCACGCAATCGGCTGTCCAGGGCGCGTATTCGCCGCTAAAGGTCGTGGTTGCCAGTACCTCATTCATAGGGTCGATATGCATGTAGTACTGCTCGGAGTGCATACGAAAATCTTGTAAACCTGCCACAATTGGGTCATCGTGTTTGGTGATGTTGACCTCATAATCAATGATATTGCCAGGGTGTGCGACCCATTGACCGCCAACCATGAATTGATATTCGGTGTTGTTGCGGAACGAATCGGCCATGCAGCCATGCCAGCCAGCAATACCCGCTCCGCCACGTACCGCGTCCAGCAGACCGCTTTCTTGCTCTTTCGTGATAGTTCCCATCGTCCAAATCGGCACGATGAGACTGAGCGATTGCATTTTTTCGCTGTTCAAATAAGCATCCAGTGTATCCGAGACCTCGACCTCATAGCCTTGCTCGCGCAAAAACGGTGCGAAAAGTGCCGCGCCCTGTTCTGGTTCGTGTCCCTGCCAGCCACCCCAGACGATCAATGCGGATTTCATGTGTGTAAGCCTTTCTATACGTTCTCAGTGTGACTAAAGGTATATTTTCTGGTTTTTAGATAACATTTCAACGAATTTCTGTATACGAGCGGCGCGAGTTTCGGGTTTTTTAGCCGTCTGGATTCTGAACAGTACGGCATAGCGGTTTCTGCTATCCAATGTGCTAAAGAACTCTTTTGCCTGTTGATTTTTGTCCAGTTCACTCTGCAAATCAGCAGGGATAGTTATCTGGCTTTGTGACTCGTAGGCCGCTTCCCAACGACCATCGGTCTTTGCCAGTTCTATCTGCCGTATCCCTGCTGGTTGCATTTTACCGGCGGCAAGCAACGCCATTGCCGCGTCGCAATTGACTTTTGACCAGATGCTTTTTGGGCGGCGTGGCGTGAATTTCTGTAACCAGTACTGGTCATCAAAAGAGGCTTTTTGCCCATCAATCCAGCCATAGCAGATTGCGCTTTCTAAGGCTTCCGCGTAAGATACAGAAGCTACGCCGGTCGCTTTTTTGGCTATTTTGAGCCAGATACCCTGGGTATCAGTGTGATGCTCTTTAAGCCATGCATCCCAACTCTGCTGGCTTTCAAACGTCATGACTGGCCGACTGTCTGCGTTCTTCATAGAAGCTATCTCCACTTGAAGCAAGCTTATAGGCTCACCATTCAACCTTCATTCTACGTTATTAGCTGAGTGTAGGCAAGCTAACGCATGGCTCAAAGCAGATCAAGCTCTCTTACAATGTTTGTTGCTTTACAGCGAGATGGGTTTGCTCAACTGGCGGCGTCCGCAACAAGTGAGAAATGAATTTCGCCATTATCTGTTCAGACGCCCGCGCTAACTCACTCTTAATCAGAGTCATTTAGTCCAGCGTCACCAGAAAGTCGCGTACCTCGTAGGCTTCGACTGGCTCATTCCAGCGAATGGTCGGCTTACTGACGATGCGCAGATTGTCCTGTGCCAGCAGACGTTGCAGGAAGATGTCGGTTTCCTGAATAGCAATATAGGCACCGGGGCAGCGATGCACACCATCGCCGAAACTCATCACCATATCAGGCACAGTATCATCCTTCATCTGACGCACTGGACACAGTCCTAATGGATATTCGCCAACCATTTGCTCATCTTCGTTCGCGCCGTATACATGCACACTGACCTTCTCGCCCGCCGGTATCACCACACTGGTATCAGCCTGCTCGACTTTAATATCAGCGACGGTGCGACGATAAATCTGGCCCACTACTGGCTCTATGCGCAAAATCTCGTGTAATATTTTATAGCGTTCTTCCTCTGGTGCCGTTAGATAGTGAGCGCGTAACTCCGGCTGTTCGAGTAGATGCAGAGCAGCCACACTGATAAACTCGCGTGTTGTAATCATGCCCGCTGCCGCGTAAACCAGGCATTCGCTCAGAATTTCCAGATTGTTATAGTTCTGACCAATGAGATGCGAAATCACATCCTGTTGCACTTGACGCCGACGAGCGCGAATGGCTGGTAAGACATCCAGAAAATAAAAAGCGAAAAGGCGGCTCTGGTTTTGGAGCAGGCGCAAGGGATGAGCTGATAATTGCTTCAAATCAGTCATGCCGTGGAAGTCGAAAAATGCTTCAAGACGCTGTGCCAGACCAGGGAAACTGTTTGTTAAACCGACAATTTGCGAGATACCGCCTACTGCTAATGTCAGGCTCATCTGGCTGATATCACCTTGCTTCTTGCGTTTCAGTTTGCGTACCATCCGGTGTGCCTGCTGCTCCATCAAGAGACGATAATGGTCACTTACAAATTTGGGTGTAAAGAAACGGGCTGTCATTTTACGCTGCTGATTATGCTCTTTGCCATCAAGGTAGAGAATGGGCGCACGCATAATATGCTGCATGCGCTCCATAGACTCAGCCTGGAAACCTGCCTGCTTTGTATCGCCGCTACGCAATACAGTACGTGCCGCCGCGAAACTGCGCACATGCCACACACCTTGTTCATCACGCTCAATCGCGGGTAGCCCTACTTCTGATGTGCGTGCCGTCTTCTGCCATGACAGGAGACCATGTATCCCTCGTACCGGACATTGTTCCTGGCCCATTGCTGGCTGTTCAGTCGTCTTACTGCTATCAATATGCTGCATGGTTATCCTCTCTATGCCGTGCGCTTTGTCATCTTCCGAAAGCTATGATATATACACTATACTATGATATATATCATATCATAAAGCCGCGATGCAAGGGGCAATGAACAGGATATCCCTTGCGGGTATCCTGTAATTCTTTAGAGAATATTGGCTGATTGCGCTTGCCGTGTTATCATAAGCTAACAAGGACGTTTCTGTGAAACAGCACTTCCACCGCATAATATCAAAAATGGGGAGGGCAGGTATGGAAGGACAGGATCGGCGCGTTAAGCGTACCCAGCGATTACTGGCAAAAGCTCTGATTGCCTTGACGTTGGAAAAAGGCTACGAGGCTGTGACAATTCGTGATATTACAGAGCAGGCCGATATCGGTTACGCGACCTTTT
>JAJZEJ010000522.1 GCA_021828635.1 Chloroflexota bacterium | reverse complement strand
CATGCGTTGGCGCAAGTCAGCGTTAACAACTGGCGAAGGTGACTCCTCGATCAATTTTTGGTGGCGGCGCTGAATGCTGCACTCGCGCTCACCCAGGTGAACGACGTTGCCGTGTGTATCGGCGATAAATTGTACCTCGATGTGACGGGCTGGTGCGATGGCTTTCTCTATATAGACACGACCATCACCAAAGGCACTGCGGGCCTCGCTGCGTGCAGTACGTAAAGAGGGTTGCAGGTCTTTGGGGTCGCGCACGAAGCGGATGCCCTTGCCACCGCCACCCGCCGCCGCCTTGAGCAGCACCGGATAGCCGATTTTGGCGGCCAATTCTTGGGCTAAAGCGTCGTCTTCTACATCGGTCATCGCGCCAGGTACAATGGGTACGCCAGCAGCTTGCGCGGTACGCCGTGCTGCCGTCTTCTCGCCCATCGATTGCTGTGCCTCCGGTGGTGGTCCGACGAAGATCAGTCCGGCCTCTTGACATGCTTCAACAAAGGTTGCATTCTCTGAAAGAAATCCATATCCTGGATGCACTGCTTGCGCTCTTGAGCGTTTGGCAACATCAATAAGTGTGGGAATATGTAAATAGCTTTTTGCCGCCACCGCTGGACCAATATGGTATGCCTCATCGGCCATACGCACATGGAGCGCATCGCGGTCGGCATCGCTATAGACTGCGACGGTTTGTAATCCTAGCTCGCGGCACGCACGAATCACGCGCAAGGCGATCTCGCCCCTGTTGGCGATCAGAACTTTCTGAAATGGCCACTGCGCCACAGAGAATTTATCCATAACATGCTCCTTCGACAGAACCTGGTAGTGCTTTTGCCCACAGTATAACATGCCGAGACAGGGCGGTCGCAAGGGTGCGCCCTGTCTGGTTGCTCTCTCTTGTGACCGTTACTAGGAAAAATGGGCCATTTCAGGGTGATTGCCATTCCATTCTTAGGTAGAGTAAGGTACACTCTACCATGAATGTTCATTTGTATTTGGATATGCCGTGCGTTGCATTGATAGGCATTGTTATACATCGCGCTTGTTGTTTAATATTTGAGGGGGGCCGAAGCTCATGCTCACATTTGTATCGCGTATCCCTATCTTTCGTCGTCTATTCTATGCCTTTTTACTGTCCGCGCTCGTCCCTGCTATCATCATCGTTGTTTTGGGCAGTACGTTCATTAACGTTTTGAGTTCGCACAGTACTGCTGAGCAGAGCAGCATTCAGAGCCTGACCTATGCCGAACAGGCCGACCCTGATTTGAGAGCCACGTATAGTGTTATGCTGGATGTGTACAACCTGTACAATCCTAATGCCACGCCAAATCCCAACAGCAGTGCCTCGGTTGCTGGTTCAGTTGGAGATTACACCCAACTCTTTAATCTCAACCTGGAAAGCTTCCAAAAAGAATTTGCGATTACATCGCCCAATATGATTGCAGTGAGGCAGGTGTTGCTGAGTAATGATCCCAATACGCCTTTAATCAGCCAGCAACAGCAGCTCATGAATACCTTCCTCAATGCTTGGACAGCGTATCAAACAGTGTTGAAGAGAGTGATGAATGACATCAGCACGAATCAACCATTTGATCCCACCACTGTCCGTACCGATAACATCTACCTCTCATATATCACTGCCGATAATGACTGGCAACGCATCATTGAGAATACTCAAGCTATCAGCCAGCTAGTCGTGCAGGCCGGTCCTTCCGAAATCAATCCAGTTATTCTAGCCATTGTGATTGCCCTCCTTGTCACTGTCGCGCTAGTGATTGCAATTGGCTTTCTCGTCAACCAGACCATCACCAGCCCATTGCGCGATCTTGCCAGCCTGACGCGCCGCATTGCTAGAGGCGAGACAACAGCCCGCGCACGACCACGCGGCCAAGATGAAATCACGATGGTTGCCTCCTCGATGAATAACATGCTAGATAATATCGTACATCTTATTCAAGAGGTGCAATCACAGCGTGATAGCTTGCAGGGCCAGGTGGAAAAACTGGTCAGCGAGGTGAGTGGAGTTGGTGAAGGTGATCTGCGTATCCAGGCTGAAGTGACCGCCGATGCCCTCGGTGTGCTGGCCGACTCCTTCAACTATATGGTAGAAGAGTTGGGTAGCCTCGTGGTTCATGTCAAGGCAGTAGCCAACGAAGTTGATCGCTCAACTTCGACGATCATGGATCGCATGAATCAACTGGTGGAGACCAGCGACATAGAGATCAGCCAGATTGAAGAAGCGGCGACAGAAGTCGAGCGCATGGCCGCGTCGAGCCGTCAGGTTGCTGAACGCACGCAGGCATTGTATGATGTTGCTCGTGATGCACGCCGCACTGCCCAGATGGGGCGTCTGGCTGTGCAGCAGGCCATTAGTGGGATGGGGCGTATCAATGAAAATGTGCAACTAACATCTACACGTGTCCAGACCCTCGGTGAAAGTTCACGCGAGATCGAAGAGATTGTCAACGTGATTGGGGGTATTGCTCACCAGACGAACAGACTGGCACTGGATGCCGCCATTCAGGCCGCGATGGCCGGTGAGAATGGTAAAGGCTTCGGAGCTGTAGCCGCCGACATCCGCCGTCTGGCTGAACGTGCCAAAGAACAGACCAGCAGTATCACCCACATTGTCCGCAATGTCCGCGAAGAAATACAAGCTGTGGCACTCGCTATGCAAGACACCGAGCGCGAGACCTCAACTGGTACTGACCTGACCAAAGAGGTGAACCGTTCCCTGGAATCGATGTTCTCGGTAGTAGAACATCAGGCTAAAGAAATTGAAAGTATCAATATGCTGGCAACCCAGCAACTGCAATCCTCCAGCGCCGTTGTGCAGGTTATGCATACCGTTTCCGACTCAACACGTCAAGGCGGCATCGGTAGCCGCGATGCCTCACAAAATATGGAACGTCTAGCTCGCCTGGTTGAGCAGCTACGCGCTTCCGTGGAAGCCTTCAAACTGCGCGATGACCAGAGCTACTACTCACTCAATCCCAATAGTGTCAACGTCTCACTAGAGGAAGAACCGGAGAATGCGTTGAGTATGAGTAGTGTCTTCCGCACCGTCACTGCCAGTGCGCATCTCTCCGGTACAAGTAGCCAGGGGGCGCTTCCTTCGCCGCGTTCAGATGGCTTCCCACCATATATGCCGCCTTCGCCTTCATTCGTCCCCTATGGCAACGGCTATGGTAATAATAACTATAGCAATGGCGGGAACAACGGTAATGGCAATGGCTACGCCAACTACGATAATAATGGCTGGGGTAATATGCCGTTGCAACCCGACCAATCCTGGTATGGTGAGCCTTTTAACAATGGTAGTGGCAACAATAATGGCTATAATAATGCCAACGGCAACAATAATGGTTATAATAATAACAGTGATGACAGCAAAGACTGGAATCGTTAGCCAGCCAGGACAAATTTGGAATATGCCCAAATTTGGGAATAAACCATCTGTCACACATGTTTGGAAAATTGTATGACATCAGAAAGAATTGTTTCGCTTCTGTGAGAAACTGTTTCTACGAGCGGCAATGTATTAAGAGGTGTCTACACAGGAGCATAACAACATGAGAATCTATGTAGGGGGTCTTCCCTATCAAACCACTGAGCAAGACCTGCTCGACCTCTTCGGACAGATCGGCCAGGTAGCTTCCGCCACAGTCATTACTGATCGTGACACCGGTCGTAGCAAGGGCTTCGGCTTCGTTGAGATGACCGATGACCAGGAGGCACACACTGCTATCGAGCGCCTGAATGGCACGCTCCTCAGCAATCGCACCATTACCGTTAATGAGGCACGCGAGCGCCCATCTGGCGGTGGCGGTGGTGGTCGTGGCGGCTACCAGAGCCGAGATCGTCGCCCCAATTCAGGCTACCGCGACAGACGCTACTAGCCTGAAGATTAGTAAGCGGATGTATCTACAAAATTTGTCCGCTTATGCATAACACCCACAAAGGGTGCCGCTACATTTATTGCGCGTCTATAGCGCGGGAATTTATATGTAGTGGCACCCTTTGTGGGTGTCATGCTGATGAGCATCATGCTGATGGACGTTATGGTAATGGGTGTCATTAGATATAACCACTTGTTTTGTGCTATGATAAACGCGCAACTTAGCAAGATCATTATTTTGCCATCGCGTAGAAATGTCAGAAGGGCTAAAAGGAGATCCGTGTGAATCAAGAACAGGCACAACAACTTGCTCAGCAAATTGAACAAGAAGAGCCGCGCGTCAAAACACTCATTCAATTGTCAACCTCGATTGGCTGGCAAGGCTGGGTAGTTGCCGTAATTACACGTACCACCAACCGTTTTCTGGGCGAAGTAGAGAGTCTCCCAGCCTGGGAACATCTGAAACGCGACATACAACATCATTTTTAGCGGAAACGCGGCATGAAATCAAGCCGTAAGATAGACAAACAGAACATATATAAGCAATTCCTTATGCATAGTATCCAGAACACCTATCCCAATTCGTAGACTTTTTCACAGCCCTCCTGGTAGACTTAATACATACAAGCTGAATAGTGCCATCTGCACTCAGCACGTATCTCATCACAGGATAGCGCAACGACGCAAGGAGGGACCGACTATGATTATCGATAGAACACCACACACCTCAAATGCTCTCAACGAGGCTGTCAAAGTTCTCCATCATTATGAAACACAGAGTGTGTCAAAACAGGAAAGCCATCATTGGGTCTGCGAAATTTGTGGTCTGCCACATAGCGGCTCCGCCCCAAGCGCCTGTGATGGTTGTGGGCGTTCAGATACACTCATCTCTAGCGAGACGCCACGTGCCGAAATGTTTCGTCGATGGTAGAACCATACATACGTTTGCTCACTTTGGCCTGCCCATAAATCTCTGCTATAACAGACATAATACTGACTTTATAGGTGTAGGGAACGCTGTCGCACGGCCTCATAGAGGATAATGCCCGCCGCCATCGCCGCATTGAGTGATTCTACGCTGTTCGCCAGAGGAATGGTGATGGTCGTAGTCGCCAGAGCGCGGGCAGAGGTCGATGGGCCGTGGGCCTCGTTGCCAATCAGCAGTGCGAAGGGCGTGATGAGGTCTTGCGTGAAGTAGAGTTGAGGGCTAGCAGTTTCGGCCAGCAGCACACGCGGTGTTCCCGAACAGTGATCGGTGATACGCGCCTCAATCCCTTGCCAGGAAAGCTCGCTCTCGATCACCAGTGCCACGTGCGCTCCAGCAGCAGCACGCACTACCTTTGGGCTAAAGCAATCAACGCAATGGGGTGTGAGTAGCACAGCCTCGACATCGGCAGCCAGCGCGGTCCGTAGTATCGTTCCCATGTTACCAGGATCAGCCAGGTCATCCAGGATCAGGAGTGCCGGACGTACTGTGCTGGCACGACGCTGGCGCAATTCCTCTGGCGCAAAAGCGTCTAATAGTAGCACCGAGACAACGCCTTGCGAGGTCTGTGTCTCACCCAGTGCCTCA
The DNA here is from genome assembly GCA_021828635.1 of Chloroflexota bacterium. The sequence continues at coordinate 3,938 of JAJZEJ010000522.1, read as the reverse complement.
ATCACACGCTCGCTCACTTCAACCTGTTGTGTTATCTCCTTCGTGCGTAAAAGACGTTGCAGCAGTGCGCCCCCTTCTCCGGTGCGCCTTAGTAGATCGGGCTGATAGTAGACTTCCTGTGGCAATATATGAGCGTCGAGGAGTGTATTCAGCAGGTGCGGACCTTCCATCAAAAAGAGACCATGCTTTTTGCGTCCGCGTGTTGTGAGCAGGTCTTGCAGCATGCGTATGCGGGGATTGGAGGGGCTGGTAATTGCACTCATGCTTTCAGGTCATATCCATAAACGTAGGGACCGGTTCCACGTATCTGACCGCGTCAATCACGCTGGTGCCTGGGCGTAATGGATGCTTGGGCAAGGGCGGACGCGGTCAGACGCCGTGAAACTGGTGGAACCGGTCCCTACGGTGCTATTTCGAGATGCTTTCCATCGCGGTCTTAACGAGCGCACCGAAGGCGGCCTGATCGTGGACAGCCATCTCAGCAAGCATCTTGCGATCAACCTCAATGTTGGCTGTGTGGATAGCATTCATTAGTCTGCTATATGAGACACCATACATGCGTGCAGCCGCGTTGATGCGGACAATCCACAAGCTGCGCATATCACGTTTGCGATTGCGGCGGTCGCGGTACATGTACGCCATTGAGCGCATGACCGATTCGTGGGCGGGACGGAAGAGACTCCGGCGCGTACCACGATGACCCTCGGCCAATTGCAATATCTTTTTATGTTTCTTGTGTGCGGGTACTCCGCGTTTTACTCTTGGCATAGTTCCTGTTATCCTCTCATATCACCATGTATTAGAAGGCATAGGGCAGTAGCCGCTTCATACGGCGTCTGTCTGCCGGAGACAATTCAAAGAGCTTGTCCGCCGAACGGACAGACTCTGGTGATTTATTGCGGCGCAGATGGCTAATAGCCACTTTACGGCGCAGGAACTTGCCAGAGGCGGTGACTTTCACCCGCTTCGACATAGCTTTGTGTGTTTTTAGCTTCTGTTTCATAGCTCTTTCTTTCTTTTTGCGCGAGCCAACGACATTTTTTTAACTACTCTATCAGAGGCGAAGAGTGGCCTTTTTCAAGAGCATAGCCCGCTAGCGTGCCGAGTATAGCATAGATTGCTCGTGCTGGCAAGCCCTTACGAAAGACATAAATTATCTTTACTGTCGTATTTACTCTTCTGGGTCCATACGCAAGTATGTTTCGTGTAATAGTTCTTTCAGATCGGCTACCCTCTGCTCGTTCTTCCAGGTACCGGACTCCAACTTACGGAGTAGTTTGCGTACACGATTCATCTGGCGTGGTGAACGACAGCGATATGCCTGGATAAAGCCTTGGCTGGCTAAGGTGATGCCATTCGTCAGATCGCCCATATCACAGTATGCCTGCCCTTTACTGATGTCCAATACAGCATACCAGCGTTGCGGGACAGCCATTTGATCGAGAGCTGCTTCGGCTAATGTGAGATAGCGTAATGCATTTACTGGTTTTCCCAGGTCACGACTCGCCTTGCCACGAATCTCATAGACCTCAAATGGCACAAATTCTTTTTTCGCTGTATCGGTACTTTCTTGTGAGAATGCTAGTAAATTATCCGCTTCAGCGATGCAACGCTCAAAGTCAGGTTCGTTGCCAGTATCGGCATAGGTATAGGCAAGCAATTGAAGAATATGGCCTTGTGTTGCTGGCCTTGCATTATATGCCATCTCATGGGCATTTTGCATGTAGCTGATAGCTTTTAGCTTCTCACCTTGTCTCCGTAGTGTGTCGCCCATTAGTGCCAGATAGGTTGTGGACTGATCGATATTATGATCTTCTGCCGCTAATTGATGCGCGAGCGTGTAGTGATAGAGGGCGGTATCATTTTTCAAAGCATCGACATTAATAGCTCCCAGCAAGCCGTGCGAACGCATCGTTAACTCATGGACGCGCAAGAGATGATGTTTAGGTAATGGTGTGTGGAGCAATTGCTGTAGCTGTGGCAGCAATTTATTGATTTCCCACGCTGCCTTTATTGGCTGTGATGCGAACCAGGCTTCCCACGCCAGGTTGATGATACTCTCAGCGTAGTCTATTATGGTAGTGATGTGTCCGCTTCCTGTGAAAAGTAGCTCTGTAGGCTGATGGCTCATTTCTATTACCGCTATCTCTAACTTATTAGACTCTTTTTTGGTTCTATCCTCAGCACTGATTAGACCGAGTTCTTGCGCATTCATCTTTAAGAAACGGCACAAGATGCGGCGTGATTCTGCACTAATGGGTTTATCATGTTCAGCATTCCAGATAGTTTTAACACTAACGCCTGTTTTCTCGGCCAGTCGTTCCTGAGTAAGATTATGTTTCTCGCGTGCTAATCGAAGCGGATGGATGTATTTCTCTGTCATCTTGAGCTTCTCCAGTATAGATTATCTCATGCCGCATTTTCTGAACAAGGAATAACACCTTGTAGACGCTATCTTACAATAAATTTACCGTTTCTTTGCCGGAGAATTACGGCCACATGCGGATTGTGTTGTTTACAATCTAACCGTACCACAACAATGTTATGAATACAATACGTGGTATAAACATTTGTGATTGAGATTGTAAAGGAGTGTTTGTCACAATGGACGAACACACAAATCACAGCGAGGTTGCATGCTTGTTGCAACAGATATCGCTGGAGTTCGAGGCTGCACGGCTCGGTTTGACCGGGCTGGCTTTTGGTACGGCGCAACATGCCTTCATCAATGCGAAAATGGAACGTGCCGCCATCTATCAAGAGCAATTGGCTGAGGTAGTTGGTGAGCAGCAGGCCACACGATTGATGGTCGAACAATATGTAAAGGTTATTGGTTAAGTTGAGGGAGGACAGGTATGAGCGAACCAGAGCGGCTTCCGACGTTGGATGTTATTGAGGATAACGGCTATGATGCGCCATTCGTGACGTTTACATGGGTCAGGTGGATAGAGATGCAGGCACAGATGATGCAATGCTCGCTGCGTTTTCAGCGTGCTATCGAGCAACGCCGCTTCAAAATTGCTATGCAGGTGTATGAAGAGATGCACTATATCCTGGCACAATGGCATCACGAGGCGGCTTCGTGGTTGCAGGATGATTTATAACAGTTTCTGCACATCTCGCTTTATATCTTCATACCTCTGATAGCGTGCGCTCGCATCTTCTAGCAGGGCGCGACTCAGGATATTTTCTAGAGCGGGCGAGATAGTGGGGTTGAGCTGGCGCACAGGTGGATAGGTGGGATAATGCGGCGGCGCGACGTTGGTAAGCGCATGATGCATACTGGCCGCTAGCGCGTAGATGCACGTGCGCTGGTCATAGGGCTTGTCCTGAATGGGCAGGTAGGGCGAGAGCAGTAGTTTGCGCGTGGTACGATGCCCATTGGCCTTGAAGCGCACATCGGCCAGCGAGGGAATGGGAAAGCCGCTTAGAATGGCGCGTCCACGTTTGGCCTCGATCAAGATATTTTCAGGTGAGATGTCATAGTGGCGCATCGGTGGGTGTTGCTGATCCAGGGCGATCAGTGTATTGAGCAGGCTGTACAGGTAGCCTAACACCTCTTTTTCTGGCATGGGACGCAAGAGCCGTTGCAAACGTTCGGCAATGCTCTCACCATCAACATAGTTCTCCACCAGATAATAGTGTTTGCCCTCGGAGAAGCGGTCCTGCACCTTTGGTACCAGGGGATGTTGCAGTTTGCTCAGCATCTCGGTGGCGCGTTCATAATGCACAACCTCTCTGGCATGTTGCGATAAAGGTCCATCAGTGTATTCCCAGCGTTTGAGCAGCACAAGCTGATTATTGCTGCGTGCATCATACGCTGTTGCCACCATCACTCTTGTTTCCTCAGATTGTTTGAGGACATGCTTGATGCTATAGCGTCCCGCACGCACAGTCACGCCCTCTAATGGACTATGCAGCACCATAAGTGGCGGAAA
>JAJZEJ010000420.1 GCA_021828635.1 Chloroflexota bacterium | reverse complement strand
TCCTGATCCAGTTGCCCGTACTCTATGGCCTATTCTTCGCGCTAGAAACCGTTATTAAAGCAACCGGCAGTTCCGCCAGTCGCCTGGCTAAGATCAATGGCACACTCTATCCCTTCGTGCCACATTTCTTGACGCTGCCGAACCTGTCCCTGAACTGGTTTACCTTCATCAATCCGGCGTTGCATATCTCGTTAGCTACCCCGGACCCAACACACATCCTGCCCATCCTGGCCGCGCTGGCTACCTTCATTCAGTTACGCATGTCGCAAACAAAAAATGCGATGACGACAACCAATAGCAGCGACCCAACCGCGCAATCAATGAAGATGATGCAGTACGTGATGCCTTTCATCACGCTGTTCATTGGCTGGACCTTCCCAGCCGGTCTGGCGCTCTACTGGACCGTTTCGTCCGTCTTCCAGGCTGTACAACAATACTTCGTCACCGGTTGGGGCGGTCTGCTAGTTATGCCAAGCCTGTCCCTGGCAAGTGTCCTCGGTTCTGGCGGTTCCAATAGTAGCAGCAATGGCACAAGCAAGACAACGAGAAATAGTAACTATGCTGTCGATGGACCAAAGGCACGCGCGGTAGCAGTCGCGGAGACCGCTGAGGATAATGGTACCGATGGTGCTGACGGTGAAGGAGCCATCAGCCGCCAGATGCGCACAACGTCACGCAACAATAGCAGCGCGTCGGCACGCCGCCGCAGTTCTAATGCACGCCGCCGCAGTAGCAACAATACGCAAAAAAAGAACGTGTCATCACGATAATGTGCTGACATTCCCTGTAGGGACCGATGTATCGCGTCCGATGAGACATATCGGCTCCCTACTACAATCAATAGAATAGCAGTGAGATCGATTTAAGAGGGAGGCAAGGTCATCGTGGAAAGCATAGAGGCCAGTGGCAAAAGTGTCGATGAGGCAGTCCAACAGGCATTGACACGCCTGGGGAAACGCCGCGATGAGGTTGAGATAGCGGTCGTACAAGAGCCAAGTCGAGGCATCGTTGGATTGGGTGGACGCGAAGCTGTGGTGCGCGTGACCCCTCGCCCAAGCCAACTGCAATCTTCAAAACCAACCGGTGCGGTCATCACACCCGAAATGGCCGATGCTATCCTCGGCCCAGATGCTGAGGTTCCCTTGCCCGAAGACGAGGAAGATGATTTCGACGACGAGGACGAGGAAGATGATACCTATCTAAATGAAGAGTTCGACGATGACGACGATGAAGAGTTCGACGATGACGACGATGACGACGATGAGGACGATGAACCGCTCCCCTTTGTCTCTCTTACCTCACCAGCCACGCCAGTACCTTCTCTTGTGGCGGATGCGGGCATGAGTGGCATTGCCAACACACCTGAAACCGTGCCAGACGGGGAGATGCAAGAAGTTGAGGTGCCGAGCCGCGAGGATGTTGAGATCACCGTGGATGTTCTTCAGCATATTTTACACCACATGAACATTCACGCCACTGTGCAGGTGCGCTCAACCAGCCCGCTCACACTCAATATCCACGGCATCAATGAGAATCTGGGCCTGCTGATCGGGCGGCGCGGCGAAACATTAGCGGCGCTACAATTGCTGGTCAATCTGATCGTCAGCCATCGCACACATCATCGTATGCGGATTATCGTGGATGCCGAGAATTATCGACAGAGACGCGAGGAGAACCTGCGCTCCCTGGCGATGCGTGTGGCACAACAAGTGCGCAGCTATCGCCGCTCAATTGCTCTTGAGGCTATGCCACCACATGAACGGCGCATCGTTCACATCGCCCTCTCGGAGAGCAAAGACATCAGCACCGAAAGCATCGGTGAAGGCGACGAGCGCCGCGTTGTTATCTCGCTCAAACGTGCGGGACGCTAATACCTGTCTGAAAAGACATGACACCCATGCATGGATACCAGGTACTACGCATGGCACCCACAAGAGGTGCCACTACATATAATATGCCATAGGTAATGTCCTATATATGTAGTGACACCCCTTGTGGGTGCCATGCATCGATGTCAAAAAATAAAAAAGGAAATATATGCCTGTAACGCCGCAGTTCCTCGCTATCGGCCACGTGACTCGTGATCTACTCCCCGATGGCTCCTTCACAGTTGGTGGCACGGTCACTTTTGCCGCCCTCACCACCTACCGTTTAGGATTGGCGTCGGCTATCGTCACCGGTGCCGATGCGGTGTTTCTGGCACATCTCCCCACCTATCTTCCAAGCATAGAGGTTCATGGCCGCTCTAGCGCACACACCACTACATTTGCCAATCGCTACACTGATGGCTTCCGCATCCAATATCTTCATGCACGCGGCGACGTACTGACGCCTGATGATGTCCCAGGAGCATGGCGAGCCGCTCCCATTGTACTGCTTGGTCCCCTGGATCAAGAACTTTCACCTGAGATTGTCAAGCTCTTTCCACACCACAAAGGGACATTGATTGCTGCCACACCGCAAGGCTGGCTACGACGTTGGGATGATGACGGTCGTGTCTGGCCCACACCCTGGCAGGCCGCCGAACAGGTATTGCCCTTGCTGGACGCACTGATTCTCAGCCACGATGACCTCTTGCCCTTCGCTGATGGCAACCGCATCGAGGCCGATGCCATGCTGGAACGCTGGAGCATGCATGTGCCACTACTGGTCGCTACCGATGGTCGCCACGGAGCCAGCCTCTACCAGCGCGGCTTCGCTACACGCTTCCCAGCTTACGCCGTCCGCGAGATCGATCCTACGGGCGCGGGCGATGTCTTCGCCGCCGCCTTCCTAACGCATCTCTCTCAGCACCACAATCCCGCCCAGGCTGTCAACTTCGCCAACTGTGTCGCGTCTTTCTCTGTTGAGCAAACAGGGATTCAGGGCATACCCACAATGGAAATGGTTCTGCAAAGGCTGAGGTAGAAGCCAAAAGTCCATACTCTCCTAGCAAACACTCTTTAAGCATTCACATCTTCCGATAGACTGATATAGAAGATATAGAATCACGTAGCTTAGAAAACTATCAGGAGAGTGAAAAATATCATGCGACGGAATACGTTGATCGTGCTACTGTTACTTCTTGTTATGAGCATAACCGTAGCCTTGTTTGCACATAGCAACATCAATGTACATTCACAAAGCATTCCCAATACAGACCTTGCTTCTACCAGCTATCTCTACTATACACTCAAAACGCCACAAGGTTTCATGCTGGCACGCGCACTCAAGGGAGCTGACAATCAGCCCATTGGCGCGTTAGAATCGCTTGTACTGCTTGGCAATGGCTTTGGGCAGGTGGCATCGGATAGTGTGGCGAGTATGCAACTCTCACCCGATGGCCGCTATCTGGCTATTGATGGCATCCGCGATCACGGCGAACAGGTCTGGATGTATGACACTCTACACCATAGCGTGACACTCCAGCCTGCACAGGCAATGGGCAATTTCTTACATTGGATGCCGAACGACAATGGCTTCAATGGGCATACCTTCCTATATCGTCCCATGTTCCCACTCGGCCCCATACCAATGGATAGCACCGGTTGGCATCCCGGTCTTTGGCTGGTCGATGCCGCTACGGGCGCTATACGCAATATCAATCTGCCCGTGCCTTCCGCTTTCCTGGTCGATGCCGCGCCATCACCCGACGGCACGCGCATTATCTACTCGACCAGCGAGGGATTGGGCAAGGGCAGCGATGTCTGGCTGATGCACAGCGATGGTAGCCAGCTCACACACCTTTTCAGTGTTACCAATACGGTACAATCCATCGCTGGTCTCTTCGCCTGGTCGCCCGATGGCACGCAGGTAGCTTATGAACGCTTAGCTGATAGCGAAGTGCCATTTCTTCCAGCCAGCTTGTGGGTTATGAACAGTGTGGGCCAGTTCCAACACAATCTTGCAACAACCGATGGTGGACACGGCTATGCTCCGCTCTGGTCGCCCAATGGCCGCGATATTGCCTACGTGGTACGCACCAATAGCAGCGATCAGCAGGCCGATTTTCTCGCGCAATCTCTGCAATGCGCGATTGGTGTCGTCACTGTCTCAACAGATACTTCCCAACTCATCGCTACGCCGCAACAAACGGATAAAATGCTCAATATCAATCCCGTATGGGCCACGAATAGCGCCAGTGTAACCTTTGTGGCGCTCAACCCCATCAATTTGGATGCCGGTGGCACGCCGCGCTACTGGTCTGCCGATGTTAGTATAGGCCAGCAACACCCGTTAGTTGCACCACTCTCGCCCACAATGTCACACATTGCAGCCTTATGATGCAGGTTTACACAATAGGATACACATATTGCTATGAATAAATACCGACACATACAACGCACAGTAACGCTGATTGTGACCTTGCTACTGATCGGTCTCTCTGTACCACAAGTTACACATGCAGCTATAAAAGTCACGACTACACAGGCACAAACAGCACAAACAAACATGTATCACATTCCAACGACCGCGCCCACGCCGTTCCTGCATCGGCCCTATTATGGCAATCAGACCATCTTGCAACGTACTATTTCCTTTGTCGATCATGACAAACCCTGGTATGTCGATGATGGTATCTTTGTGCGCTATGATGGCAAAAGATGGACGAATGCTACTATTAGTTCCTGCACCGCTGGCGTCAATTGCTATGATGGGCATAACGGCTATGATCTGAACCTGCACTATGAGTCGGTGCTGAGTGCGGCGGCTGGCACAGTCATTCGGGCTGGCTGGTATAACCCGCTCGATCACAACAGTTCGCTCGGCTTGTGGGTCGCTATCGACCACGGCAACGGCTATGCAACCGCTTATGGACATCTCAGCGCCATCACCGTGCAAGTCGGCGACCAGGTGGGAACACAGTGGCAGATTGGCACCAGTGGTACCACTGGTGCTTCAACCGGCCCACACCTGCACATGGCAACCTACTACCTGCCCTACTGGCAGGCCACCGACCCCTTTGGCTGGACGGGCAACTACGCCGACCCCAATATTGTGCCAGACAATTATCTCTGGGTCAGTGATCCCGGCTCCAATGGTACTGTACCTCTATTGAGCAGCAATGGTAGCGCCGTCTATCCAGGTGCGACACTGGTCGATGATGGCGGCGCGGGCTGGAGTAGCACCGGCAACTGGCAAGTTGCCTCATCCTCAACTGACATCGGCGGCAGTATGCACTGGACCACAACCACCAGTGGCAACGCGACCGCAACAGCAAGCTGGCAACCAACGCTGCACGCCAATGGTTACTATGAAGTCGGCGTCTTCGTGGACGATAACCACGCCAGTAGTAGCTGGTCGCCCTTCACGGTGTATAGCGCCGACTCCAACCATCCCAACACGGAGATCAGCCACACGATCTATCTCGATCAGTCGCACATTGGCGCTTTTCAGGGACCGTTTAGCTGGGAGAACACAGGACCACAGTGGGTTGGCCTGGGAACCTATTACTTCAACTCCTCTATGAGTGGACGTGTCGTTCTCAGCAACGGCACCGATGTCACTGGCGAACAATTGGGAGCCGATGGCGTAGAGTTCGTACCGGTCTCGGTGCAAGCAACACCACCCGCGCCTATCTACAACTTTAGCGTCATCAGCGACAACACGCCTGTTATCGCCGGGGCATCTGGTAGCTTGAATGTCAATCTCACGCTCAAAAATACCAGCAACTTCACCTGGGATGCTAGTGGCAATAGCGCAGTACAGCCGCTCTATCGCTGGCAGAATGCGCAAGGCCAGACCATCGCCACTGGCACACTCACGCTACCGCAGAATGTGGATGCAGGCAACACCGTCACGCTCTCCGCGACAATTCATACACCGACACAAAGCGGCACCTATACCCTGCAATGGGATATGAACCAGGGCAGCATCGTTTTCTCACAGCACGGTGCGACACCATTCACACGCCAACTCACCATCACAGCCACCTTACCCGAAACCTACTACTTCGCTGAAGGCTACACGGGCGCAGGCACAAGCGAGTCATTGGCGCTCACTAATCTATCCGCGCAACCAGCCACACTCAGTATCACCTACCTGTATCAAAATGCGCCGGAGCGCACACGCACCTATCAGCTGGCTGCACAGGCAAATACTGTTCTGAACATCAATCAGGAGGCGGGAGCCAATCAGTCGGTAGGGATGGTAGTCCAGGGCAACCAGCCATTTGTTGCGGAGCGCGTTATGCTGATGCGTAATGGCGGTTTTGTCGCCGCCAGCGATAGTTTGGGTGCGGCCCAACTCAGCACCAACTGGTACTTCGCTGAAGGCAACACAACAACCAACTGGAATACGCTGCTCTCAGTGCTGAATCCATCCACACAACCCGTCACTGTGAATATTAGCTTCCTACCAGACACACAGTCCACTCTATCGTCTATTATGCGTCCACTCAGCGTCTATACCATACCAGCACAATCACGTGCCACGCTGATATTGAACCAGATATTACCCAATCAACGCTTTGGCATGGCGATCAGTGCCAGCGCACCTGTGCTGATCGAGCGGCCAGAGTACCTGACCAGTGGTCAGTATCGCGGCGGTAGCACGGTCATCGGAGCGACCGCGCCACAAGAAACATGGTACTTTGGCGCAGGCAACACGCAATCTGGCTCTAGCGAACAACTGCTGTTAGCCAATCCCAACCCCATTGTCGCTAATGTGCAGATGCGTTACCTGACCGATAACGGGCAAAGCATCAGCCAAAATGTACAGGTTCCGCCCATGAGTCGCAGCACCATCAACGTCAACTCGGCGCTTGGTCAGCAGCAGCACGCCACAATCATCAACGCCTCACAACCAATTGTTGCTGAGCAGCAAGAGCTACTTTCAGTAAATGGTGTCATGAGTAGCACAACAATGATGGGCAGCAGTAACATCTATAGCAGTTGGTATGTCTCGCAAGGAACAAACAGCAACGGACAAAACGTGCAGCTTGACCTAGCTAATCCCAACGCTCAGGCCACGCAGGTGCAGATTGCCTACGCGACCAGCAATGGCACGCTCATCTTCAAAAACTACACCCTTGCCGCCAATACGCACCTGTCCATCACAGTCGCGCAAGACATAGGCTCAAGCCAGTATAACGGCGCAACCATCTCTGCCACGCTACCCATTATTGTTGAGCAACAGACGAACGTTAGTGTGCAAGGTGCGGGTGCGGTGTATAGTGGGATGGGTGAGGGGATATAACAAGGCGCGTCTCTGCCATCCTCTCGCCCGTGTCACAAGTGGCCGAAGTGTTTTCGGCGGCTCTGGCAACCTCGTTAGCCGCCATCGTGCTGAGCAAGATGCACCTGAGCTTGCCCGGCACCACCTTCGGCCCACTCGCAATATCTCATGGTGCAGCAAAGGCTGAGACCAATACCGTGATGGCTGCTATGGGTCTAGCAGACCCAGGCGCAACAGTCTCTTTGTCAAAGCATAAATATCAGCCCTATCGCCATCTCTCCTCAATCCTACAGCAACTACCAGCACTTCTATCCGTGTTGCCTCAACACGATAAATAATACGATAGCGTTGACCAACCGCACGGATACTTCTGAAGCCTGATAGCTCACCGGTCAACGCCTTTCCCTGTTTTTCCGGTTCTTCAGCTAGAGCAGCTATACGTTCGAGAAGGCGCTTCCGAATGCGTTGGTCTAAAATAGCCAGCAAATGTCTCTCTGCTGGCGGCATAATAATGACTTGCCATTCCATACAATATCACGCATCCTACAAAATGCTCGAAATTACCGGAGACAAATTGTTCACAGGCTTCTACAAGCCTAATTCTTGCCTCACAACTTCCAAAGGTTTACCTTTGCCTTCAAGAGCATCTTTGATACCCTGACGTATATCCGCCATGAGTTCCTCATCACCCAAAATCTCCAACGTCTCTATGATACTCTCATAAAGTTCCCAGGGCAGAATTGCCAATACGGGCTTATTATGGCGCGTTACCGCAACAGCACTAATATCATGCTGCTCTTCCATTTCCTGCTCGAACATTTCCGGCAGGCGTGTCAATTGCTCTCTAGCCTCGACGATTGAAAATGTGCGTTCGTTTCCCATTGCTTTCACCTCAGAAAATGACCTTATCCGTACACATAATTGTACATGAAAATGAACGTAAATACAAGTACCTTATCTCTGTTATCTCTGTTATCTCTGTTATCTTGCTATCATGCCACTAATGTTCTATGCAACCCCACAAAAACTCCCAGGGCGTGCCAATGCCGTCTTCTCGCCCGTGCCACAAGTGGCCGAGGTAGTTTCGGCGGCTCTGACAACCTCGGTTAGCCACCATTGTGCTGCGCAAGATGCACCCGAGCTTGCTCGGCATCACCTTTACACTCGCTGCGCTACTGATTATCGCCAGTGGCCCCTATGCCATGCTCAGTACACGCAGTATTACGATAAAGCCGTAGAGGCCGGTTCACCACGCTTATGCTTGTCAATGAGATATGTATATGGTAAGATAAAGTAGGATTAAATATTATCATGTCCAGGAGCAAACAGGATGGCAAGCACAGAGAAGATGAGCATTACCCTGACCCCAGAGTTGGCTGCGATGATTAACGAGGCGGTAGCAACGGGTAACTACGCTTCCAGTAGCGAGGTGATCCGCGAGGCTTTGCGCGACTGGCGTATGAAGCAGATGCTACGCCAGCAGCAGATTCAGGAAGTTCGGCGCTTGTGGGATGAGGTCGTTCAGAGCGGCCCAGGTCAATTTCGTGATATCGAAGAACTCATTCAAGAGGCGGAGCGTCGCTTTCACGCTGAAAAATCACGCGAGGATAAGAATTGATGGCTGGTTATCGCCTGGAAATGATGTAAATAATGAAGAATGCGACTGAAATGCACTAACGCATTTCAGTCGCATTCTTGCCCCTTATGTATTAGATAATTCGATGCGCCTCAGTAGTTCCTGCGCCACGCTATAGGGGTCACGCTCACGAGTTGTGACCTGCGCGATCAGTGTATCCCATTCGGCCTCGCTGATGCCGTGATACAGGGATTGCATGATGTTATGCACGATCAGCGCCTCGACCTCGCTGCGGCCCTGGCGTTGGGCGCGTTCCTGCAACACACCGCTCTCAATCAGATAGACACGGTGCTGCTGTATAGCATCGGCAAGCTGATCGAGTCCTTGACCCTTGAGGGCTGAAGTTTTGACTATAGGAATACGCCATGTTGTCTTGCGCCGGTTGGGGTCAAGGCTGAGCAGCATCGCCAGTTCGGCTACCGTCTGATCGGCTCCCGGCTTATCCATCTTGCTAACCACGAAGATATCAGCGATCTCCAGGATACCAGCCTTGATGGCCTGTATCTCGTCACCCATGCCGGGCGCACTGACCACCAGCACCGTCTGCGCCGCACGCATGACCTCGACCTCGGCCTGACCGGTGCCGACCGTTTCGATGATAATAGGGTCATAACCGGCGGCATCCATTGCCCGTACC